>JAFYPG010000051.1 GCA_017547605.1 Prevotella sp. | reverse complement strand
GTCAAAGTGTAAAAGCGTCAAAGTGTCAAAGCGTGTTGAGTTCCGAGAAGATCAGCGAGACTTCAGCGGGTGTAAAGGTGCGTCGGCGCAAGTCGGGGCACATTGGGGACAGGCACCACTGTGCCCCGCGAGTGGAGCACAGATGGAGCCAGTCCCCATAGTGCCCGAAAAATCCCCGCCAGGAACTCTGGCGGGGATTATTATTAAGTAGTGATTATTACTTAGATGATGTGGAAGGTGCCCATCAGATAGACGAGGCCGAAGCCGAGCAGCATGGAGATGATACCCATGATGATACCAATCTTAGCCATGTCGTTCTGTTTCACATAACCAGTGGCGAAAGCCAGGGCATTCGGCGGGGTGGAGATCGGCAGGATCATGGCTGAGGAGGCTGCAATGGCTACGCCGATGAGGACGGTACCCGTACCACCGATAGGTGCGAGTTTGTCGCCCATGGCACCACAGACAATCGCCAGGATAGGCATCAGCAGGGCTGCTGTAGCGGAGTTCGAGATGAAGTTCGACAGCAGGTAGCAGATGGCACCACCGAGAATGAGGATGAGCAGCGGAGATAGTTCACCGAAGGGGATACTCTCCACGGCGTTGGCGGCCAGACCAGAGGCATTCAGACCGTAGCCGAGGGCAAAACCGCCAGCCACCATCCAGATAACACTCCAGTTGATCTGCTCCAGGTCGCGCTTATTGATGACACCCGTCAGGGCGAAGATACAGAAGGGGATCATAGCCACAGTGTTGGCGTTGATGCCCGTGAAACGGTCGGACAACCAGAGGGCGATGGTGAGAATGAAGGTGAAGATCACCACATTCGACTGGAAGCCTTTCTCCATACCACCGTCGATCTTCAGTTCTACCGTCTTCTGTGTGAAGGGGAAGAACTTCAGCAGCAGGCGCCAACTGATGAACAGCAGTACGACGACGAGCGGGAACATGAACATCATCCACTGACCGAAGCCGAGACCGAGGTTCAGACCCTCAGGATCGTTGAGGTATTTCAGTGCGATGTTATTAGGAGGTGTACCGATGGGCGTACCCATACCACCGAGGTTGGCGGCTACAGGGATAGACATGGCCAAGGCGATGCGGCCTTTACCCTCGGGAGGCAACTGGCGGAACACGGGGGTCAGGAATGTCAGCATCATGGCAGCCGTAGCCGTGTTAGACACGAACATCGAGAAAAGACCGGTTACGAGCAGGAAGCCTAAGAGCACCATCTCACTTTTCGTGCCGAAGGGCTTCAGCAACACCTTCGCCAACTGGGCATCGAGCCCCGTCTTCGTGGCGGCAATGGCTAACACGAATCCACCGATGAACAGCATGATCACAGGGTCGGCAAACGAGGCCATTACGCCTTTGTGAGAAAGCAACTTACCTACTTCGGCCTCGTTGACCATCGGCATAATACCACTGTCGGAACAGAAGAGTAGCATCAGTACGATGATGGCCACCGACGTAGCCCATGAGGAGACGATCTCGAGAATCCACATCAGTGTGGCAAATGCGAAGATGGCGATGATACGCTGCTGGATAACAGTGAGGTTCTGGATGCCGTACCACTCGGTGGGCATGTTCCAGAGCACGAGGGTTACCAATGCCACAAGGGCAATCTTAATGACACGCTTGGTGCTGTCAACAGGATGGTATTTCCGCTGATGACGCATCTTGTGGTACGTCTCAACGAGGTTGAAGCCATTGTAAATATGAAACATATCTCTTGATTTATATTAAGTTTTGCGAAATCGTGTGCAAAGGTATGAAGAAATTAAGAATTAAGAATTAAGAATTAAGAGAAAATGCGGATAATGAGTGTATAATTACACAAAATCATCCCCGAAGCACGACGCTCCGGGGATGATTGTTATGTGGAGTTTGCAAAAAACTCTTACTTACTCGCGGACTTCCCAGATGTCGTTGGTCTCGAGTAACTCCGTGAAGTTGTGATACTTCTTCTGAGCACTGACCTCAGCGAGTTGCGCGTGGACGGCCTCGTTGTAGGTGGGTGCCTCGACGTCGCGGATGACACCGAGAGCCACGGGGAATCCGTCGCCATTACCCATCAGGGCCAGTTTCAACTGCAGAGTGTTGTCCTCACAGTGGGCATCGTGAACGAGTACGTCGTCGAGGGTGTAGCCGTCCTTGCCGATCTCCACCACCTTCAGGCCGAAGCCCTGCTGGACGAGACCGAACTCATTGTTCTCACCGAAGACGAGTTTCTCGCCGTGGCGCACGTAGATGGCATTCTTCTTACGGCCCTCGTTGTTATAAACCGACTCGTGGGTACCGTCGTTGAAGATCACGCAGTTCTGCAGAACTTCCGTGACAGAAGCACCCTTGTGCTCGTAGGCGGCCTTCAGCACCTCCACTGTTCCCTTGGCATCGGTAGCCACGCAACGGGCGAAGAAATGTCCGCGGGCACCGAAGCAGAGTTCGGCAGGACGGAACGGATCCTCCACCGTGCCGTAAGGACTCGACTTAGAGACGAAGCCACGGGGTGAGGTGGGGGAGTACTGACCCTTTGTCAAACCGTAGATGCGGTTGTTCAGGAGGATCATGTTCAGGTCGATGTTACGACGGTTGGCATGAATGAAGTGGTTACCGCCAATGGCGAGTCCGTCACCGTCACCGCTGATCTGCCAGACGGTGAGGTCGGGGTTGGCTACCTTCGCACCAGTGGCGATGGCGGCAGCACGACCGTGGATGGTGTTCATGCCGTAGGTTGCCATATAGTGGGGCAGACGGCTGGAGCAGCCGATACCACTGATGACTGCGATGTTCTCGGGAGCTACGCCGATCTCGGCCATAGCCTTATGGAGAGATGCCAGGAAGAAGTGGTCTCCGCAACCCGGACACCAGCGTGGCTGGCCTTTCTTGAAATCTTGTGCTGTATATTCCATAACTCTTTACTTCTTTAAAATGTCCTCGAATGCGTTGACTAACTCTTCTACCACGAAAGGCTGGCCCTTGACCTGGTTGAACTGGTAGGGCACGAAGTTATCGACCTTCATGCGCAGGTAGGCAGCGAGTTGACCCATGTTCTGCTCGGCCACCACCACCTTGTTATATTTAGAGAGCACGGCAGCCGTGTTCTTCGGCAGCGGGTTCAGGTACTTGAACTGTGCCTGAGCCACCTTGTAGCCCTTCGCACGGAGTTCATCCATGGCAGAGTGCAGATGACCGTAGGTAGAGCCGAAGCCCACGATGAGCAGATCGGCATCGTCGGTATCACCGATCACTTCGAGGTCGGGCACCTGGATATTGGCGATCTTCTGCTGGCGCAGGCGCGTCATCAGGTCGTGGTTCTCAGGATTGGTAGAGATGGCACCCGTCTCATTGTCCTTCTCCAGACCACCGAGGATGTGGGTGAAGCCTTCACGACCAGGAACAGCCCAGTAGCGGGTACCGTTCTCGGCACGCATGTAAGGTGTCCATTTTCCCTTCAGTTCCTCAGGAACGTATGGCGGGTTGATGGCGTCGAGTTTGGCCATCTCAGGGAGTTTGAAGGCACCAGAGCCATTGGCGATATAAGCATCGGTAAGCAGCACGACAGGTGTCATGTGCTCCAGGGCGATCTTACTGGCCTGGAAGGCTGCGTCGAAGCAGTCGGCAGGACTCAGGGCGGCCATCACAGGCATGGGACTCTCACCGTTACGGCCGAAGAGCACCTGCAGCAGGTCAGTCTGTTCTGACTTCGTGGGCAGACCCGTGGCGGGACCACCGCGCTGCACGTCGAGCACCACCAGTGGCAACTCCATGATGACGGCCAGGTTCATGGCCTCGCTCTTCAGGCAGATGCCAGGGCCTGATGTAGAGGTGATACCCAGGGCACCAGCGAATGATGCGCCTAATGCCGATGAGCAACCAGCGATCTCGTCTTCGCACTGTACGGTGATGACACCGCATGACTTGTGCTTTGACAACTCATGGAGCACGTCGGTGGCAGGGGTGATGGGGTAGGAGCCGAGATAGAGGCGGAGTCCAGCCTTCTCGGCAGCGGCGATGAAACCGTAGGCCGTCGCCTTGTTACCCGTGATATCCATATAGCGTCCGGGCACCTTCTCCTTGGTCTCGATACGATAGACATTGACGGCTGAGGAGTGGGTGTTGTGTCCGTAGTCGTAACCTGCCTGTACCACCTTGATATTGTTCTCGGCGATGGCGGGTTTCTTGGCAAACTTGTCCTTCAGGAAGTTGGCCACGAGGGAGAGGTCGCGGTCGAAGAGCCAGCACACGAGACCGAGGGCGAACATGTTACGGCACTTCAGCATGGCCTTGTTGTCCATGCCAGAGTCTTTCAGACAGTCCTTCACCATTGTGGTCAGCGGGCACTGGATCACACGATCGGGGTCGATGTTCATCTCTCCGAGATAATCCTCTGTCTTAAACTGTGCCTTCTCCAGATCCTTGGGTCCGAAGGAGTCGGTGTCGATGATGATCGTGGCACCCGGCTTGGCATAGCGGTACTGCGTCTTCAGGGCGGCAGCATTCATGGCCACCAGCACGTCGCACTTGTCGCCAGGGGTATAGACCTTGCCAGCGCCGATATGTACCTGGAAGCCAGACACACCTGTCAGCGAGCCTTGCGGGGCGCGGATGTCAGCGGGATAGTCGGGGAATGTAGAGATGCCGTTACCAACGGTGGCACTGACCGTAGAGAAGATGTTTCCTGCGAGCTGCATACCGTCGCCGGAGTCACCAGAGAAGCGTACGACCACTTGGTCGAGCTCTTTCACTTCTAATTTTTCAGCCATTTTTTATTTGTTTATTACTAACTTTCTCTTAAACGGCTGCAAAATTATGCATTTTTAGCGAATAAGCCAAAAGAAAATACAAAAAAACGCATATTTGTCCTAGAATTCTTGCAAATTCTTGCAAATATGCGTTTTCATTGCGATAAATATGCAGATTAGTATTTGAAAGAGGAACCACCAAGGAACTCGCGGAGGAGAGAAGTAGGTGGTATCTGTGTCTCGGGGATGGCCTTGATATAGCGCAGGAACTTCAGCAGGCGATAGGCCTCGGCATGTTCCGGACAGTTCTCTGGCACTGCCTCCAGCAGCGGCTCTGCCTGAGTCTTGATGACGGCGAGTTCGAAGAGCATGGCCGTGTTGAACATCGCGTCGGCATTCTCCTGGAAGGGGAAGATCCACTTGTTCTCACCAGCACGGACAGACGGCCAGCGGCGGATGGTCTCCAGGGCACTGACGGCACGGTACTTGTGGTCGCGGATGATACGGCGCAACAGACGGTTGTCGGTGGTGGGGATATAGTTGTGGGAGTCGAGCAGGATCGTGGTCAGCGCGGAAGCATAGATACGGAAGATCTGCTCGTTGGGGATCTGCGAGGTGAGTTCTGGATTCAGGGCGTGGATACCTTCTACCACGAGGATCTCATTCTCGCCGAGGCGTAGGCGGGTACCACTCTTCTGACTGGTGCCCGTGGGGAAGTCGTAGCGTGGCAGTTCAATCTCATCGCCTCGGAAGAGGGCTGTGAGTTGTTCGTTGAGCAGAGGCAGGTTCAGGGCATGCAGGTTCTCGAAGTCATAGTCGCCCTTCTCGTCGCGTGGCGTCTTTTCGCGATCCAGGAAATAGTCGTCGAGCGAAATACCGATGGGTTTGATGCCGTTAACGGCGAGTTGCACGCTGAGACGCTTGCACGTGGTGGTCTTACCAGAACTTGACGGTCCGGCGATGAGCACCAGTTTGATGCCCTTACGCTGTGCGATCTCGTCGGCGATGCGGGAGATCTTCTTTTCTTGCAGGGCCTCGGAGACCTGGATGAGCTGTGGGGAGTAACCTTGGCTGATGGCGTCGTTGAGGTCGCCTACGGTGCGGAGTCCGAGGATATCCTGCCACTGGTGGTGCTCCTTGAAGATACCGAACATCTTGTCCTGGTGAGTCATCTCGCCTAACTCATCGGGATGCTCGCGGGAAGGCAGGCGCAGGAGCAGACCATCGTAGTATTTCTCTAATCCGAAGAGGTAGAGCTGCGAGGTGTTCGTCAGCAGTGAACCATAGTAATAATCCAGGTAGCCGTCGATATCGTAGTAGGTGGTGTAGAGGCGGCCTGTGCTCTGGAGCAGTTTCACTTTCGAGCGATTGTGCAGGTCGCTGAACATGCGGATGGCCTCCTCCGTCGTCGTCTCATGACGGTGGATGGGGATGGCGGCGTCGATGATTTCCTGCATGCGGCGTCGGATAGCCCCGGCGTCGTCGAGAGTCACGGGGCGCCCGATGTTCAGGTTCACGTAGTAGCCGTTTGACACGGGGATGTCGATGCTTACCTTACAGGGATTGAACAGACTGTGGGCAGCCTTGCAGAGCACGAAGAAGAGACTGCGGGTGTAGGCACGTGAGCCACTGGCAGAGGTAATGTCGAGAAACTCTATCTCTTTCTGCTTGTAGAGGCGGAAGTGCATACCCTCTACCTTATTATTCACATGTGCAGAGATGGGGCCGTGCTTCATCTCAAGGCCCGTGAGTTGATATACCTCCTCAAGGGTGCAGCCAAGGGGTACTTCGAGCGTCTGTCCGTTATTCTTGCAATACACTTGAATGGTCTGTTCCATATTATTTTGTTTGTTTTAGGTGAATTTTGTGGCAAAGATACGAAATAATTCTAAAATCATAGTCCTTTTTTCGCAATTATTTTGTATCTTTGTGGCCGAATTCTCAAATCAAAACGATTCTTTATGCTGGTTTTATTCAAACTTCTTGGTTCACTCGCACTTCTCATGTTTGGTATGAAGTCGATGAGTGAGGCCTTGCAGAAGATGGCGGGACCGCAGTTGCGACACGTTCTCGGTGCCATGACCACCAACCGCTTTACGGGAATGCTGACAGGTATGCTGGTGACGGCATCTGTACAGTCATCAACGGCTACGACAGTGATGACTGTCTCGTTCGTCAATGCGGGACTGCTCACCTTGGCTCAGGCCATCTCCGTCATCATGGGTGCGAACATCGGAACGACGCTGACGGCATGGATCATGTCGGCAGGTATGTCGTTTGATATCACCAGTGCCATTTATCCGGCATTCTTCCTCGGCATCATCCTGATCTATCTGAAGAAATACCGTTATATAGGTGATTTCCTGTTTGGTCTGTCATTCCTGCTCTTGGGACTTGGCACCCTGCGCATGACGGGTACGGAGATGCATCTGGGAGAGAACCAGGCTGTGCTCGACTTCTTCGCCTCGTTTGATCCGGACTCGTTCCTGACTACGCTGATTTTCCTGTTCTTAGGTGGAGTACTGACCTTTTGCGTACAGTCGTCGGCAGCCGTCATGGCTATCACGATGATTCTCTGTTCCAGTGGTGCCCTGCCTATCTATCAGGGTATCGCATTGGTGATGGGTGAGAACATCGGAACCACTGTCACCTCAAACCTTGCGGCTCTCTCGGCTAATACCCAGGCTCGCAGGGCTGCACTCGCACACATGTTCTTCAACGTGTTCGGTGTGGTGTGGATCCTGTTCGTGTTCCGTCCATTTATAGATATGGTGTGTGGCTGGGTTGGCTACGACGTGAAGATGGCGAAGGATGCCGTAGAGACTAGCGTGTTCCTGGCCAATGCCGCTAAGTTGAGTTTCGTGCTGGCTGCTTTCCATACCTCTTTCAATGTGGTCAATACCTTTATCCTCATCTGGTTCATTCCGCAGATTGAGCGCTTCGTATGCTGGGTGATCAAACCGAAGAAGATCGACGAGGAAGAGGACTTCCGTCTGCATTTTATTACGGCTGGCTTCATGAAGACCCCGGAACTTTCAGTGCTCGAAGCCCAGAAGGAGATCCAATCCTTCTCAGAACGTATGGAACGTATGTTTAATATGGTGCGCGAGTTGCTGACCCTTTCGTCGTCGGTCTCTGCCAAGTCGAAGAACAACGATTCAGAGTTTAATAAACTGTATTCGCGTATTGAGAAGTATGAGGGTATCAGTGATAATATGGAACTGGAAATCGCCAAATACTTAGATTCTGTCAGTGACGCCCATCTCTCCGATGATACAAAGGCCAAGATCCGTGCCATGCTCCGTGAGATCTCCGAACTGGAGTCGATCGGTGATGCCTGTTTCAATATGGCGCGCACCATCTCCCGTAAGTACAACGGGAAGGAGGACCACTTTAACGATAAGCAGTACGACCATATTCACCAGATGATGGAACTGACGAATCAATCGCTCTCGCAGATGAATAAGTTGATGATGGGTCGCAAGGAGTCGTTCGACGTGAACCGCTCGTTCAATATCGAGCATGAGATCAACAACTACCGTAACCAGTTGAAGCAGCAGAATATTGTGGATATCAACAATCACGATTATACCTATGCCGTTGGTACGATCTATATGGACTTGATTAACGAATGCGAGAAATTGGGTGACTACGTGGTGAATGTTGTTGAGGCTCGTATGGGTATCCGTTAATATTTCATGATATTTGTTGGTTAGATTGAAAGATGAAGAAATATGCTTTTTTGATCTTACTTGGATTATTAGTAGGACGGACAGTTAGCGCCCAGGTTGTCATCAATGAACTGATGCAGTCGAATGTTGACTGCATCATGGACGACCGGAACGAATTCCCTGACTCATGGGTGGAACTCTATAATGCTGGTGACGTAACGGTCAGTCTCAATTACTATCGGTTGGGTATCACTGACCAGCATGATGAGGCTTGGGATCTGCCGGGAGTGAGTATTGCTCCTAAACAATATGCCCTTGTCTATTGTGACAAGGAAACCTGGCAGATGCATACCAACTTCCGTCTGGAGTCGGGAAAGGGATGTAGTGTGTATCTTTTCTATGGCTCGGATGTTGTCGATAAGGTTACGGATCTGCCGAAGCAGCCGGCTCCCAACATTGCCTACGGAAGACAGTATGATGGCGGTGAAGATTGGGGATACCAGTTGACTCCTACGCCGGGCAAGGCCAACAGCGGTCAGACGACGGACAATATCTTGGGCGATCCTGTGTTCAGTGAGCCAGGAAGAGTCATCGTCAATGGCTCTTCGCTTTCCCTGACACTTTCCTTGCCAGAAGGCTCCCCCAGTGGTGCGACGATCCACTATACGACCGATGGATCCGAGCCTACGTTGAAAAGTGAGAAATACAAGGATCCGATTGAAATCTCGGGCACTACCGTGGTTCGTGCCAAACTTTTCTGCGATGGTTGGCTCTCGCGCCGCTCTGTCACCCAGAGTTACGTTTGTTTCTCACGAGAGATAACATTGCCGGTGATCAGTATATCGACAGACAATAAATATCTGAACAGCGATAAGATTGGCATCTACGTGGAAGGCAATTATCAGCCTGGCACGCCCAATTATTCATTCAGTTGGCGGCGTCCGATGAACATTGAGTTCTTTGACGGAATAGATAAAGCAAGTGCCATCAACCAACTTTGTGAAGCCCGTATCATGGGTGAGTCATCCCGGAAATACCCTCTGAAGTCAATGGTATTCTATGCCCATAAACGTTTCGGCACAAAGCACTTCAAGTATGAGTTTTTCCCGGACCAGAAGCCAGGTATTGATGAGCAGAAGTCAATTCTTTTGCGCAATTCAGGTGGCGATTACTTATATCTATTTATGCGTGACGCCCTTATCCAGAGGGTCATGGGCACCTATACCGATATTGATTGGGAACCGTGGCGTCCTGCCATTATTTTCATCAATGGCAGTTACAGGGGTATCATCAACATACGCGAACGAAGCACTGGCGATTTTGTCTGGGCTAACTACGAGGGGTTGGAAGATATTGACATGGTTGAGAACTGGACCTATGTGAAGGAAGGCGATATGGACAACTTTGATGAGTTCGAGTCGTTTTATAGCAAGCGTGGGCACACTCGGGAGGAGTATGAGAAAAGGTTGGATTGTGTGGAGTATATCAATCTGATGGCAATGAATCTCTACTTTGGTAATATGGATTTCCCTGGCAATAACACCATTTTGTGGCGTCCGCGTGCTGAAGGCGGTCGTTGGCGTTTCGTGGCCAAGGATACAGACTGGGGACTTGGGCAGGAGCAGTGGGGTTACCCCATCATCAACAGATGTCCCGTCTATGTTAATGCCATTGAATGGTTGATCAATTATAACGTGGGTGACTATTGGGTCAAGTTGCCACAGTACACGGTATTGTTCCGCTATATGATGGAGAATCCTGATCTTAACCGAGAGTTCGTTGACCGTTGCAGCATCTACATGGGTGATTTCCTGAATGAGAAAGGGATACGTGAGATATGGGATCCCATGTATGAAACAATTAAGGCAGAAATACCATATTACACGCCGCTGATCCCAGGAGCTAAGGCCTACGATGTGGAATTGTCGGAAGCCCGCCTATGGCTGTCAGAGCGTACTAATTATTTCTATAAGCATCTGGCAAGTGTTTACAAGTTAGGAAGTCCCATCCCGATGACCATTAACAAGTCTGTGGAACAAGCTGGGGGGATGACCGTTAAGTTCAACGGTGTGAAGTTGTCGAAAGGTGTCTTCGACGGGCAGTACTACAGAGATCGTACGGTGACACTCGAAGCGGAGGCACCTGAAGGTTGGGAGGTCACTGGTTGGAATATGGTTACGGATGGCATAAAAGAACAATATGTGGAAGGTTCTGTTTTTACCTTCACGATGCCGAAATGCAGTTCTTTGTCCATCAATGCCATATTGAGTGAAGTTAGTGGTATTAACACCCTCTCGTCACACAACTGGACATGGCAGCGCGAAGGCGACCGTCTTGTTGTCTCAAAGGTTCCTGTGGGTGTCAAGGTACAAATCTATGACCTGCGAGGCATGCTGATCAATTCCGTTGTCTCGGACGGTACGGAGATCGTCGTTCCCCTGTCATACAGTCAGTTATATATCCTGAAAATAGGGGATAAGACCGTCAAATTCTGAGAATTGCAGGGATATAACCTAAAAAAGTGAGGAAACATGGTGTTTCTTCACTTTTTTGTTGTACCTTTGCAGCCGATTTGCAAAAAGCATATCAAGGGGTGCTGCCTGTTGGCGGC
>JAFYPG010000050.1 GCA_017547605.1 Prevotella sp. | reverse complement strand
GAAAGGGACGGATAAAAGGCTGCATACTATTACCTGTCACCTGAAACCACACGGGGATTTGCCCCTTCGAGTCAGGCGACTGCTGTAGTGCTACCCATTGCTCTACGGTCAGCGATATCTTCTCCATGTGTGCCGTTTGAGGAGGTCAGTCCATCACGCCGGCCTCCCGAAGCGAATCGATGGTTTTCTGCACATCGGCGAGGGCCTTCTCCGGAGAAACATCATACTCGGCCACAAGGGCGGTAGCAGTCTCTTCAGCGGTCTTGCCAGCCTGCAGTTGCTCGAAGATCAGTGCACCGGTGTCGTTCAGCACCAGCGCACCACCAAAGTCCTTGACTTTCAGACCTGCGGGCATCACAACGTTTACACCGCACACCTTGCGGAGTACAAAGTCATTGTTCATTTAAAAAGTACCATCCCAATCACACGTCCACCATTGAGTAGAATGTTCCAAAGTGCATCCTGACGCAGCGATTCTGGTCTTGAAGTCGAACTCTACTTTCTTGACTGTTGGAGCCTCATAGGGCAATTTCTCTTTCTTCATTTTTGCTTTCCTTTTTTAAGTTATTAATAGCTTTATATCTTGCTTTCACAGAGTTGCAATGTTCAGGATCGCACAGGTGCCTGGCTGCCACCTTCTGATGATTCATCGGACAGTAATGGCACTTGTCGTTCAGTTCGCAGCTATGGCAAGCCTGAGGCACCTCATAGTTTTTCACCCCTTCATTCACCTTGCTCCAGCCTTGACTGAAACCTTCGCGTAGCGGATGGGCACTGACCACATCCCTTGGGAAATTCAAGCAGGGCACCATAACGCCATCCCAGTTGATGGCAAATCCCGTACGCCCGGCATCGCAATACAAGCCCTTGTCTGATAACAGAGGGCGGTTCCTCCTCTTCATAAAGAACTCATGATCGCCGGTGGAATAACCAGACGAGAATAGTTCCTTTCTCTTTTCTTTGATCCTCAGGTCTTCTTCAAGAGGAATGACGAAGTCTGCTTTCATCCTTCCTGTATTATCATGAGGGTCAATAAGCGTATCATTTACCATCACACTGACATAAAACGACCGGGCCAGTTCCATCACCCGTTCCGTCCATGGCGACATATAGCTGCTGGGGGTAATCATGATTTGAATATGCAACCCAGCGTCAATAGCCAATCGTATATTCCTTACCACCTGCTCGTAAGCATCCACGCCTGTCACCGTTATATACGATTCGCTGTCGCAGCCATAGAGGGAGATATCGAGCTTGTATGGCGGGAACTCTTGGAACCGTCTGATGGCCTCCTCGTTGAGCAGAAGACCGTTGGTCTTGACATGCGTCTGAATACCGTGGTTGATCAGATACATATAGATATCCCAGAAGGCGGGGTGCGTCATGGCCTCGCCGCCCGTGAGCAGCGCCTCCATCATGCCTGCGTCGATGGCCTGCTGTATGATCGTGAGCCATTGCTCGCCTGAGAGCATCCGCTGCTTCACAGACGGATCCTGCAGATGCACATAGCACATCTTGCAGTCCAGGTTGCAGAGCGGTGTCAGCTCAAAACTGCCACTATACGGGATGTCGGCTTCGCGGGCCTTCTCCTGTATCATCGCCAGGTACTCTCGATATGGTAATTGTTCCATTTAGTTTTTTTCTGGCTGCAAATATAAGAAATAATCTTCAAACTAATAATGATTTAAGAAAAAAATGCACAAAAATTAGCAAGTATCAATAATATTGTATATCTTTGCAGCAGAATAATTAATCACCAATAGCGATATGAAGACTAAACCAACCAACAGAACCATTTTCCATCGGGCAGCGATGACGTTGCTGACATTGATGTTTACAGCGACAGGCGCATGGGCACAGTCATGCTGTCTAAGAATTGATGGTGATGCCCCCCTCACAGCCGACGCAGATCACCTGCAAGAAACCGATGATTACTATCGTTATTATTATTATAATAGCGGTGCTACCGTCACCCTTACCTACACCGGCACCTCCGATTTTGTGGCTGTGACTGGCATCGAAGGCCTCGTAGCCGTAGAGGGTGAGCCTAAAAAGCGCCAGTTCGTTATAAATGATGATGAATATATAAGTATCTATGAAGATAGCTATATCGAAATAGGCTATATGACTTATGATGGTACTGCGCAGGCAATCCCCGTCGAAATCAATACTTTTCCCCGCACACTTGGTCAACACTACACTGCTGTGGTGAAAGTCCAGGGAAGCAGCCAAATCATTAGTACTGATGGCACTGCCGTGAACGCCGGTTACTATACCATGACCATTACCGGCCTTGGCAACTACATCGGCACAGCGAGTGTGGACTTCTCCATTGATCCGCTGCCCGCAACATTCAATTGGTATGATACGTCGTTTACCTTTGATGGCCAAGAGCATAAACCCACCGCTACGGTCAGCAACCTTGTTGGAAATGATGTGTGTACTGTGACTGTCAGTGGCGGCGAGACCGATGCTTCGGACTATTCCTATCCCTACACGGCTTATGTCTATGACCTCTCGAATCCGAATTACGCTTATGGTATTGATGCTCAGTGTGAATTCACCATCGATAAGCGTCCCATCACTGTCACCATCACCGGTAACAGCGACGAAGTGACTTACAATGGTTCGGAACAATCTGTTTATGGGTATGTGGCATCAACAACAGATGAACTTTACGATGTAGGTAATGTCAGTTATAGCGGAAACGCCGAAGTTGAAGAGACCGATGCCGGTACCTACTATATGGACCTTGACCCTACTGATTTCTCTAATGATGACAATAATTTCGATGTCACCTTTGAAGTTGATACCGACGGCTATCTGATAATTAATCCCTATTCAGATTATATCACCGTTTATATCGACGGTAATTACAATAATTATGATGTGATATACGACGGCACAGAGCACTGCGTCGAAGGCTACACCGCATATTCTGTCTCTGGAGACAATGGCCTTTATGATGCTGATAACAATATCTGCTACAACGATCAAGCCACTGCTTACCGTACCGATGCAGGCACTACCTATATGGATCTTGATGAAAGCAAGTTCGAGAACACGAACAGTAACTTCACCAACGTGAACTTCAGCGTGAGTGATGGCTTTATCACCATCACCCCGGCGAGTGTCACCGTGTATAATATCGAAATCGAAGGCAAGGAATACGACGGCAGTAAGTATATCGACGTTTTAAGTACTGACATTAGCCTCGATGGCATCTTTGGTTCAGACGATGTCTGCCTCGATCATGTTACTGGTACGTATGAAGATAAGAATGTCGGTGATTTCAAGGAAGTGACGTTTGACTATAGATACGCTACTCTCAGCGGCCAACAAGCAGACAACTACGAACTCGACATTTCAGGGAGTACGACTACCGCATACGCCTCCATCACACCGAAGGGCATCGCCATAAATGGCCTTAGTGCCGAAGACAAGGAATACGACGGCACAACGGATGCTACCATCATCGCGACTAACGCCTCGTTTGATGGTCTTTGCTCTGGCGACAATCTGAATATCAGCAGCATTACCGGCGCCTTCGAAGATGAGAACGTAGGTAATGGCAAGTACGTGTCCTTTGATGTCACCTTTGGTGGCACTGATGCTGGCAACTATGAGTTACTGGAGGGTGCTGCTATGACGCCGATTACTGCCGCCATTACACCGAGGTCAGTCACCATCAGCAACATCTATGTCGAGGATAAGGATTACGACGGTACAACCACCGCGGGCGCGCTCATTACAGACTATGCCGATATTGACCGCATAGTGGAAGGTGACAACCTGACGGTGGATGTCACCAATGCCACTGGCACTTTCGCTGACGCCAATGTCGGTGAAGGCAAGGCCGTCACCGTTACCGGCGTGAGTCTTGGTGGCACTGATGTAGGTAACTATGCGCTCAGTGCTCAGCCGACAGGCGTCACGGGCACCATCAACCGTGCCCCTGTGACTGTGACGGCCGATGACAAGACGAAGGAGTGGAGCAACGATGCTGCCACCGACCCGGAACTGACGGCTACCATCGAGGGCGTTTTGGAGGGTGAGGATGCTGCCACGCTCATCACCATCGCTTCCATCACCCGTGCTGCGGGTGAGAACACCGGCGACTACGTCATCACCCCAGAAGGCGATGCCGAACAGGGCAACTACGCCGTGACCTTCGAGCCGGGCACCTTCACCATCGTGGGCAAGCCCGTGACCATTCAGAATGAACAGGGACAGGACGTCAGTTCGGTGGAGAATGTCTATACCATCACTGAGGACCAGAACGGCGTGACGCTGACACTCGTCATGCCAGAGGCTACCGCAGGCACTACACCTGCCACGAACCCCGCACTTAATCCTGTCAGCATCCCCGTACCTGTAGAGGTGGACCACGTAGGACTGGGCCGCATCTTCTCTGACGGTAAGGCCTCGACGGTGTATCTGCCGTTCAGCATCGCCTATAATCAGGTGACAGGCGGCACGTTCCATGCGTTTACCGGGGTGGATATGACCACGACCCCATGGGAGGTGAACTATTCGGAGGTGACATCGGGCAACCTCGCGGCCAACACACCGTATATCTTCCTGCCCGATGGCACGAACGCCGGCAAGATTGTGGTGAACAATGAGGATCCCATAACTCTCTGCACTGATAATCCGCAAACCACGACCCAGGGAGAGTGGAAGTTCATCGGTACCTACGATTATATCAAGTGGACCCATGACAAGACGGATCCGTACTACACCGCCGAGCGCGAAGCCGAGATCGGAAAGGTTTATGGCTTCGCCGCCGAGGAAGTGAGCGGTGCCGTCATCGGTGATTTCGTAAAGGTGGGCAACAATGTGTATATCAATCCTATGCGCGCCTATCTGAAATATATACCGTCAGCAGCACGCGGCACTCGTGGCGTCAGCGAACTGCCCTCCAAGATGAAGGTGGTGCTCACCGATGCCAAGGGTAATAGAACCGACATCGGCACGATCAGCATTGACGATGAGACGGGCGACTGGTACTCGATAGACGGCCGTAAACTCTCGGGCAAGCCCACGAGGAAGGGCATCTACGTGAGAGACGGACGAAAGGTCGTGATTAAGTGAGAGAAATGTGAGCTCGCTCGCATTTCCGAACGTGAGCGAGCTCAAACGAAGTTTAAGGTCGTGATACATTAAACATTAGTCATTAAAGATTAAACATTAAATTTCAGATATGAAAAGAAGATACGAGAGGCCTTCGATGAGGGTGTATGAGATGAGACAACAGCCGCAGTTGCTTGCAGGCAGTTATGAAGGTGGTGGTCTGGGCTATGTAGCAGGTCAGCCGATGGATCATATGCGGAGTTAAACTCAGATGAGCGAGACGAGATATTACGCTGTGGCTGGGCATGGGTTCTGTGTGACAGCCGAGGCGGAGGACTTCGGGCTGATGGGGAACTATGAGCCGTTCAGACTACCCCTGAACACTCCTGACGCAGGAGGGGAGAAGGTGGTCTTTGCGCTGACGATCGGCGCGGGTGAGGCCGTCGGCTATACGGAGGAGATGCGGCAGGTGGACGAGGGACAGGAGATTATCTGCGGCAGCCGACTTGCAAATTCGTCTGAACGATGCGCGGTGTTCGAATATCGCTGGCGGGGTGAGACGGCAGGTTGGCTGGTGTGCTCGGACGACTACCGCGAAGGACGGCTCATCACGACGGGCCGTCATAAGAAACTGGCGATCGACAATGCGCTGATGGTGCTCTTCGCCCTGGCGACGGCCGACAAGGATACGGTGCTGTTCCACGCGGCGGTGGTGAGCCACGAGGGTAGGGGGTATATGTTCCTCGGTCCGAGTGGTACGGGTAAGAGCACGCACGCCAGACTGTGGCTCGAACATATTGCGGGGACGGAACTGGTGAACGACGATAACCCCGTGGTGCGCGGGGGCGTGGTCTATGGCTCGCCCTGGAGCGGCAAGACACCCTGCTACCGTAACGTGAGTTATCCGTTGGGCGGTATCGTCGTGCTGAGTCAGGCGCCCCATAACAAGATATGGCGATTGGCTGGTCTTCAGGCCTATGCCGCACTTGTGGCGAGCATCAGTGGCATGCGTTGGGACACCAGGATCGCCGACGGTCTGCACCAGACGGAGAACGCACTGGCCTCCAGTGTGCCGACATGGCATCTGGAGTGTCTGCCAAACGAAGAAGCTGCAATACTATGCCGAACGACGATTATATTATAGAGGAGGCGATACGGCTGGTGGACGACGGCGTCAGTGTGACCCTGCCCGTAGATGGGCGGAGCATGCTGCCGTTTATCATTGGTGGCCGTGAGCGTGTCATCCTGCAGAAACCTGACGGCGTGAAGGTGGGTGACGTGGTACTGGCCCGAGTCCATCGCACAGGGGGACAGGAGTCGTGTGCGAACTACGTGGTGCATCGTATCATCGGCATCGACGGCGACCGGGTGACACTGATGGGTGACGGCAACCTCGTGGGTAAGGAGTACTGCATGACGGACGATATCAAGGCCATCGCCACCCATGTGGTGGATGGCAAGGGACGGCAGCATGACTTGTATTGCGGGTGGCGACGCATGGCCGCCAGACTGTGGTGGCAGTTGCGCCCGATACGAAGATATTTATTAGCGATATACAGACGATTATGAGGATCAAGAAAGGATTTGTGCTGCGCGAGGTGTGCGGCGAGAGTGTGATTGTGGGCGAGGGTCTCGGTGCCATCGACTTCGGTAAGTTACTGTCACTGAATGAGTCGGCGGCCTGGCTGTGGAAAGAGGCACAGACACAGGGTGACTTTACCGTCGAGTCGTTGGCCGACAGGCTCTGTGAGATATATGACGTGACTCCTGAGGCTGCCCGTCAGGACGTGGCGGACATCATCGAGAACTGGAAGAGCGTGAACGTGGTGGAATGAAATACCTAAGTTGGTTGTGGCGGAACACGCGGCACGTACGCTGGCACATGGTGGGACGCGTCGTGGCGGGCATCGGACAGGTGGTGCTCGGTCTGCTGATGGTGTGGCTCAGCAAACGGTTCATCGACGAGACCATCCTTACAGGCTCTACCGACGAGGTGGTGCGGATGGTGGTATGGCTCGTGCTGGTCATCGTCGGTGGCGTGGTGCTCCACCAGACGGGCTACTGGATCACAACCACGGCCAGTGTGCGTCAGACCAACACCCTGCGGCTGCGGATCTTCAGTAGTCTGTTCCGTCGTCAGCTCTTTGACGGGCAGGAACTCCACTCGGGTGATGTCACCTCGCGTCTGGCGAAGGACATCGAGCAGGTGAGCAGCGTGTGTACGGAGGTCATCCCGCAGATGGCCATCACGATGATACAGCTCTGCGGTGCCTTCCTGCTGATGCGGTGGTTCGACCCGCGACTGGCCTGGGCCTTGCTGTTGCTGACACCCCTGGCCCTTGTCTTCGGCAAACTCGTCGCCCGACGGTTGCGCCGTATGACGCTCGATATCCGTCAGGACGAGAGCCGTATCCAGATGCAGGTGCAGGAGGGTATGGAACATAATGCCGTGCTGCGGTCGCTGGGCAGTGAACAGTGGGTGACCGACCGTCTGGACTCCATGCAGCAGCGCCTTCACGGTAATGTGATGCGGCGCGCGCGGTTTACCCTGGCCACCCGACTTATTATGGGCTGTGCCTTCGGACTGGGCTATCTGCTGGCGTTCGTCTGGGGTGGTCTCGGTCTGCGCAACGGCACGATCACCTTTGGTGTGATGACCTCGTTCCTGCAGTTGGTGGGTATGATACAGCACCCCGTGCTACAACTGCTGAACTTGGTGCCGGGAGTGATACACTCCACGGCGAGCATCGACAGACTGGAAGAGATGGAGGGCAGTGATCCAAACAGGGGGACGGTTCTTTCGTTAGACAACTTATCCGCCTCCAAGGGTCTAACAAAAGAACCGTCCCCCTGTTTGGCCTCCTGCTCTTTCGAGGATGTGTCGTTCAGGTATGCCACAGGCGACAGGGAGATACTGAGCCATTTCAGTCATGTGTTCCCGTCGGGGTCGAAGACCGCCATCATGGGTGAGACGGGCATCGGCAAGACCACGCTGTTCCGTCTGATGCTGGGATTCATCCAGCCTCTCAGCGGACGGGTAGAGGTGGGTGGCTCCATCTGTTTCGTGCCCCAGGGCAACACACTGATGAGCGGCACCATCCGCTATAACCTGCTGTTGGGCAAGCCAGAGGCTACCGACGACGAACTGAAGGAGGTGCTGCATACGGCCTGTGCCGACTTCGTGCTGGAACTGCCCGAGGGTCTCGACACCGAACTCGGTGAGCGTGGCAGCGGTCTCAGTGAGGGTCAGGCCCAGCGCATCGCCATCGCCCGCGGTCTGTTGCACGACGGTGATATCCTGTTGCTCGATGAGATCTCTTCATCGCTCGACGAACCCACCGAGCGTGAACTCTACACCCGGCTCTTCGCGGCTTTCCCCCAGAAGACCATGCTCTTCATTACTCACCGCAGTGCCGTCAGTGAACTCTGTGACGAGGTATTCGAACTCAAGGGCACAATGGGGCCAGGCCCCATTGTGCCCTATTAATCAATTAAAATATGAAAAAGTTGAAGATTCTATTGATGACAGTGCTGCTGCTGACGATGAGTACGGCAGTGGCCCAGGACGTGAAGACGGTGACCGACAGTGTGAAGGCCGGCATGAAGTCGGGTTCGGTGAAGGATGCCTATAAGACCGTTACCGATGCCTTCAAGGTGAAGCGGGCCGAGGCCGACTCCCTGTTGGGAACGTGGGTCTATGTGGAGCCCGCCGTCTATGCCACGAAGGGTAACCTGCTGATGAAACTGGCCGAGAATGCCACAGCCAGTCAGTTGGAGAAACTGTTGGAAGACTATCTGAAGAAGTGCAACATCACGTCGGAGAACACCTCGTTCACCTTCAACAAGAACGGTACGTTCGAGCGCGACATCGTGGGTCACAAGGCACAGGGTGTCTGGCTGGTGAACGGTGCGCGACTGATCCTGGGCATCAACAATGTGATGACGGCGGATATCACCACCCATCAGGACGGTGACAAACTGATGTTCCTCATCGATATCGACAAGTTGATGAACGCCCTGAAGATGCTGGGGGCCATGAAGGACAACAAGACGAACAAGACACTCATCAAACTGACGAAGAATATCCCTGGTCTGCAGGCAGGACTCTCACTTGTTAAAAAACAATAAAAGATAAGTGCCTACGTGCGTGTGTAAGCCTAAAAAGTAGTACCTTTGCAGCCGCTATTACGAGATGATAGCATGAAATTCAAATTTTAATTAAACATTAAAGATTAAAAATTAAAGATTTATGGCAACAAAAATCAGATTGCAGCGCGGCGGCCGTAAGGGCTATGCTTTCTATAGCATCGTGATCGCTGACGCTCGTGCACCACGTGATGGTAGATTTACTGAGAAGATTGGTACGTTCAATCCTAACACCAATCCTGCCACAGTAGATTTGAATTTCGAGCGTGCACTCTATTGGGTTGAGACTGGTGCCCAGCCCACAGACACCGTACGTAACATCCTCAGCCGTGAGGGCGTTTACCTGATGAAGCACCTCCGCGGTGGTGTGAAGAAGGGCGCTTTCGACGAGGCTGCTGCCCAGAAGAAGTTCGACGCCTGGAAGGCCGACAAGCAGAACGGTCTGGCTAAGATCGCTGAGGCAGAGGCTAAGGCTAAGAAGGAGGCTGCTGCCAACGCACTGAAGGCAGAGAAGGCCGTGAACGAGGCTATTGCCAAGAAGGTGGCCGACAAGAAGGCCGCTGAGGCTGCTGCTAAGGCAGAGGAAGAGGCTGCTAAGGCTGCTGAGGCCGCTGCTGCAGAGGCACCCGCTGAGGCTCCCGTAGAGGAGGCTCCCGCCGCTGAAGCTACAGAAGCTCCTGCAGAGGCATAAGCTAAAGGTAAAAAGATTTGTGGATAAGGACTGCACCGGAAGGTGTGGTCCTTATTTTTGTGTCCAGAAGTCGAGGTACTGGCGGGCTACCTTCTGGTAGTCGTGGTGCCGACGGACATATTCGACGCTCTGCCGTTTGAGGTCGGGAATACGTTCGGGATGGAGCACCAGCTCTTCCAGTGCCTCGCAGACACTCTCGTAGGTCGGTTCGACATTGATGATCGGACGGAGTTCGGTCTCGTGGATGATCTCGTAGTTCTCGGGTTCGCCGCCGCCGATGCAGATGATGCCCTTCGACATGGCCAACAGGGGGTTCATCGACGGTGTGTAGGCATAGAGTTGGTCGAGGATGGCATCTGCCGACGACATCATACGGCTGTATTCCTCGAAGGGTACGGACTCGGCCTTCAGGAGTCGCATGCGGTCGGGGTATTTCGCCAGAATATCCTCTGCGGCACGGAGCATGATGTCGGTGCCCTTGTAGGCGGAGCGCTCGCGGTTGATGCCGATGAAGATCGTGACTTTTTGCGGCGCTTCGACAGGCTCAGTGACCGCTTCGACAGGCTTGGCGACCGCGGGCAACTTGATGGGATAGGGGATAAAGGTGGTCTTCGCGGGGAAGGCGGGCTGGTAGCACGCCCAGTATTCGTAGAGGCCGGTGATGATGCCGTCGCAGTCGTCGGCAATCATCCTGTTCAGCCGTTCCTTATCCGTGCCCAACCAGTCGTGCTGGTAGCGCTGTGCCTCGGGATCGGTGCGCACCTCATCGCCGAAGTTGAAGTCGCTGTAGCGCAGGGGTTTGTCGTAGGTGCAGCCATGTACCCAGTACCAGTCCATGCCGAAGCCGCCGAGGAACACTTTCTTGTTATGACGGCGCAGGTAACGGTAGATGCGGAAGAGTTGTCCGGCCTTGACTTCGAAGAAGAGGGGGTTGATGAGTTGTACGACGTCATAGCCCCTGAGGCGGGGGAGGATGGTATAGATCCTGGTGAGCAGGCGGATGCCTCCCAGTCGGCCCGAGGGGCGCGACACGTCGATGTCGCGCGGGTAGTCCTTCCAAAAGTCACCGTTGGAGACGACGGTCACCTGGTGCCCCAGTGTGCGGAGTCCTTCGGCCAGTGTGGCGTGGACGTTGCTGTATTCGCCTATGAGCAGGATGGTCATCTTAGGGGTTAGGGGTTATTGGTTAGAGGTTAGGGGTTAGAGAGGTGAGGGATGATACGCAGGAGGATGGTGCGGCCGGCCTGACTGTTGGTCAGACGGCGGAACCATACGTATTTAGTCGTGTAGTTGCGGTCGGGGAGGGGGAAGAGTCCCTCTCGTCTGAGTTCCTCGATCTTCCTGTCGAGATAATGACGGGAACGCGTCTGGCGGATCACGTTATACAGGTAGTCCATCGTCAGTTGGGCGATACGCCGCTGCAGGGCTGTCCTGTCGCCTGCGGGACTGCGGTCGGCCATGATGTTCAGACGACTGATGATACCTCTGGCGTCGTTGAGTCTTCTCAGTTTCTGGCGGACATGACTGTCGGTGATGATGGAGCCCGGGCGCTGTCGGTAGAGATAGGCCTCGGCATCGGTGACACAGACGCCTTCGGCACGGAGCAGGAGTTGGGGGGTGAACTCCTCATCCTCGTGGAGGATGCCCGGTGTGAAACGGAGGTTGCCGAGGATGGCGCGCTGGAACAGGTAACCGCAGGCCGTACCGCGGATGTTATGGTTGCGCATATAGTCGGTACCGCTCTGGATCTCCTGATCCTGATAGGTCTTGTCCTCCCCACCGCTATGGGTGAAGTTGAAGACGACCATCTCGGGATGACTGAAGCGAACCAGGTCGATACAGTGTTCGTAGGCCGCCTGTACGAGCAGGTCATCACCGTCAACGAACTGCAGGTATTCGCCCCTGGCCATCTGTATGCCGGTATTCCTGGCCTCGCTGAGTCCCTTGTTCTCCTGACGTACGTAGATGATGTTCCCACCGTAGGTCAGCAGGTCGTTCATCGGACTCGTCTCTGAACCGTCATCGACCACGATGATCTCCCGTTCGACGGGTCGCAGGGAGAGGGCCATGATGCTGTCGATACACTCGCACAGCATCTTGACGGGCAGGTTGTAGTAGGTCAGGATAAAGCTGATCAACGGCTTCTCCATACCTTGTGCAGTATTTTGTTGAGTTGGCATATTCTATTGATTCCCAGTAAATTCAGTGCGATGGCTTTTATCTTTTGTGTACCAGTGAAATGGCTGGACTTGACAGGCAGGAGCGGTAGGATGGGCGTGCTGCCCGTCAGTTCAAAGACATCCATCTGGATATTGAGCACATGGAGGTAGTAGGTCTCGAACGCCTTGTCTTTTCTCCTGATCCGTCCGATCATCTCCACATGGGGTTGCAGCAGCATCTGGAGGGCCTGACCGTCGGCCGTCTGTGTGATGCCGTTGCTGTTGCTGCAGTAGTAGTAGAGTCCCAGGCTGCAGGTGACCACGGTGCCTGTCTTCTCCAGCAGACGGGGGAGTGTCTGGGTATCCTCGAAGACCCGGCCTACGGGGAAGCGTACCTCCTCGAACAGGCTCTTCCGGAAGATCTTGTTACAGGCATAGGTATGCTGGTAGGCCCGTCCGTCGAGCCAGTAGGTCTCCATGTCATGATACGTCGTCTCGGGCTTGAAGTCCGTCAGGTACTGACGGGGAGAACCGTAGTGGACATAGACAGGGTATTCCAGGATGTCGATGTCGGGTTGCTGTCCCAGCCGTTGCATGAGTGGACCGTAGGTGTCCTCGGCCAGGTAGTCGTCGGAATCGACGAAGGTGACATAGTCTCCTGTCGCGATCCCTATCCCTGCATTACGGGCGTCACTGAGTCCGCCGTTCACCTTATGGACGACGCGGATGCGCCGGTCTTTGGCTGCCCAGTCGTCGCAGCGGACAGGACAGCGGTCGGGTGATCCGTCATCGACGAGGATCACCTCCATGTCGGGATGATCCTGGTGCAGTACACTCTCCACGCACCTGTCGAGCGTGTCCTCTGTGCGATAGACGGGGATGATGATACTCAGTTTCATGGGCACAAAGGTACGAAATAATTTGTTATTTTGAAATAAAACGCTTAATTTTGCGTTTTGAAATATGAAAATATGGCGAAAGAAGCAGACGAGAGCTACCGTCATGTGCTGAAATACACGGGTATTTTCGGTGGCGTGCAAGGCCTGAACATCGTGATGGGGCTTGTACGTACCAAGTTGATTGCCCTCTTGCTTGGACCTTCGGGCATGGGTCTGGCCTCGCTGTTCAATACCACTGTGAACTTCGTGTCGCAATCCACGAACTTAGGTGTGGCCTTCAGTGCCGTGCGCCATGTGTCGGAACTCTACGACAAAGGTGATCAGGAAGCCCTGGAGCATTTCGTGAAGGTGATCAGGGGCTGGAGTCTGTTGACGGCCCTGTTGGGTATGCTCGTCTGTATCGTCGTCGGTCCGTTCTTGAGTCACACGACCTTCGCCTGGGGTAACCACAGTCTGCATTTCATGTTGCTGTCGCCGGCCGTCGGTATGATTGCCATCACGGGTGGTGAGACGGCGATCCTGAAGGGCATGCGCAGTCTGGGTGCCCTGGCGGTCATACAGGTGTTGGCCGTGGTGGCGGCCCTGGTCATCTCCATACCTATCTACTATTTCTTCGGTGAGACGGGTATCGTACCCGTGATCGTGCTGATGGCGCTGGCCACGATGCTGTTGACGGTGAGGTCGTCCTTCCGTCTGATGCCTTTCAGGATCTCCGGTGCCAAGGGTGTTCTGGGCGAGGGTATGGAGATGGTGAAGTTGGGCGTGGCCTTCACGTTGGCAGCCGTCATCGGCAGTGCCTCGGAGATGCTCATCCGTTCGTATCTGAACGTGGTGGGCGACCTCGACATGCTGGGTCTCTATAATGCCGGTTATATGCTGACCATCACCTATGCGGGGATGGTGTTCTCGGCCATGGAGTCGGACTACTACCCGCGGCTCTCCGGGGTGCAGCATGACATCGCGGCCACGAACGAGTGCGTGAACCGTCAGATGGAGGTGTCGCTGCTCTTGCTCTCGCCGATGCTGGCAGGACTGATTGTCGCCCTCCCGATACTGATTCCGTTGCTGTTCAGTTCACAGTTCCTGCCCGTGGTGGAGATGGCGCAGGTGGCCACCCTGGCGATGTACCTGAAGGTGATGACGCTGCCAGTGGCCTATATCACCCTGGCGCGCGGCTATTCACTGTCGTACCTCTTCCTGGAGACCTCTTATTTCGTGGCCTTCGTACTGCTGTTCATCTTCGGTTATCAGCAGTGGGGACTCTACGGTACGGGTATCGCCATCACCCTGGCCCATCTGTTCGAGTACCTGCTGGTGAACGGCTATGCGTATAAAAAATACGGTTACCGCTTTTCGGCAACCGTATCGGGTTATGCGATCGTTCAGACGGGTATCGGTCTGTTGGCCTTCCTGGTGACGCTGACCGCCGACGGTCTTCTGTATTGGGGCGTGGGCGGTCTGCTCGTCATGCTCAGTCTCGGTCTCTCACTTCACGTGCTGCGCCGCAAGACCCATCTGTGGGAACGACTCATCCATAAGATTTTTTAGAAGCGGAAGTCGAGCTCTACATCTACCAGGTTGTAGTTGTGCTTGGCCAGACTGCGGTCGTTCACGTGGGAATACTCCATGTGGAGTTCCAGGTTCTTGGTGAAGAAGTAGTTCAGACCGCACTCCACCTGATTGACCGAACTTGCCCATTCCTTCTGGTTGCGGTAGGTCTGGTAACGGGCCTTGGCGTGGAGTTTGCCCTTGATGAGGGGTACGATGCCGAACACATACCAGCCGTCGGCCTTGTCGCCATTCTCGTAGTAGATCTCACGGGTGTTGTTGCCGGGAGACTTGGCGCCCCAACCCTGGCTGTGGATAAACTCCGCACGGAAGGTGTATTCGTTGAGGTCGTACTCGGCAGAGAGACAGTAGCGGTTCTTCTCGATGCTGCGGGTATCACCAGTCAACGGGTCTTTCATACCACCACGGCTACCGGTCCATCCGAAGGCACCGACGCGCACACCCTTGATGGGCATCACCCAGACGCCGCCGATGAAGTCCTTGCGGTTGTCCATATCCTTCTGGTTCACACCCTCACCGTTATACACACCTACCTGGTAGTGTACCAGTCGGCGGCCATTGGCGTTGGGGAAGAGGTCGCCCGACAGTTGGATACCGATATCACGGCCACCGGAAGAGCGCTCACCGGTACGGTCGCCGAAGGCAGAGAGTTTGTTGATCACGTCGGCATAGCCGCGCCAACCCTGTGTGATGGGGTGGGTGGGGTTCTCAAAGGTGAAGCAGCGCTTGAACTGTCCGGCACGGACCTTGAACTCGGGGTATTTGCGCCACTCGGCATAGAGGTCAACGAGTTGTACGGTGGGTTGTCCGGGACCCGTGGCGTTGGTGCCCTGGATCTGGGCGCGCCAGTCGAAGTCGCCGATCTTACCGTCGAGGATGAAACGGGCCAGACGGAGGTTGAACGTGTTGGAGTGGTTACCCTCGGGGTCCTGTCCCTGATACTGCAGCATGCCGTAGCCGCTGAACTTGATGTTCTTCACCCAGGCAGGCACCTCGATAGTCGTCTTCTGTTGCGTAGCCTCTACTTCCTGCAGATCCTGAACTTCGGCATTCAGTGACTCAGGCTCTTCTGCGCTTGCAGTGCCGACGAAACCCGCCATCAGCACCACGAGTAATAATGATTTCTTCAACATAATACTATTTGTTTTAGGTAATATGGGTACAAATATACGGGAAAATTTTGGATTATCCAAACATTTTCCCGATTAATTTCATTTTCCGTCTCTAAGAGTTGGAAAATAAACGTACGTCTGTACCCGTTGACATAGCACCTGCATAGTGAGGGGATACCTTTGAGTTGTTCGGATATCTCCTATCACTCGTTCGAATCATTCCTTTCACTCGTTCGAATTATTCCTATACCCCCATAGGAGATATCCGAACGAGTCGTTCAAGACGTTTCTTTAACTCGTAGAAACCATCCCTTTCTCGAACTCAGTGGGGACGGTTCTCAGTGAGTCCTGAGAACTCATTCGCGGTGCCAGGCACGGTGTGACTTTGAGGTCTGGCCCCGTGCCCAGATATATGCCTTTTTTGCCAATCTTGCATGTTTTCTTTAAAATTATTTGGAACTTTCAGAAAAAGTTCTTATCTTTGCATCGTCAGAATGAAAGTACTGACTATCCGGGTAGAATCCCGAGAGGGCAAGACTATATCGACACTACCCATTTAAAGAGCCTTATTGAGGCTCTTTTTTATTTCTGGTATCGCTTCATAAACATCTTGATATAATCCTTGCCCTCAACAAATTTTCTTGAAACTGAAAGGGCCTTGCTGCCTTTTATTATCAACACCTCTCTTGCATCCTTGTTAGCTTCAAAATAGAACTGCACATCTTTGGCAAGCAAACGTGGGCTATAGTTTGTTGCAATGTTTAGCACAACATGATTTGTCTGGCCTACAGATTCAAGCAGCCTGTTCATTACTGATGATTTACCATGAATAGTCTTTAGGTCAAACATCTTATAAACCCCTTTTCGCTCAAAGATGAAATCGGCCGTCCTGAAGCCCTTGGGATTGGGGAGGATGAATACCCTATATCCATGCTCCACAGCCTTTCGCGCTGCATTCAGCAGGTTTTCGTAGTCTTCGCTACGTTCGCCACCCGTACTGAAGATCTCTGTTTCGCCCTCCACAAGGTGGAAATCGCCATAATAGGTGATCAGTTTCAACTGCTTGATAAAACTGGCACCATGAAGATAATGCAGTTCAGCCAATTCGTCAGCCAAACCTCGCCAGGGAATACTCTCCCCAAAAAGCGTAGAGCCATCCTCTTCTTCTACATGGTCGTATTCAAATATATGATCAGCCATCATAGTATCTGATTTTGCTGCAAAGATAGTGCAAATCGAGCGAAATACAAAATAAAATGCAATTTATTTTTATTTCCGAGATGCAGCCTATCTAAGAGCA
Source organism: Prevotella sp. (assembly GCA_017547605.1). Taxonomy (GTDB): domain Bacteria; phylum Bacteroidota; class Bacteroidia; order Bacteroidales; family Bacteroidaceae; genus Prevotella. The sequence continues at coordinate 782 of JAFYPG010000050.1, read as the reverse complement.
TGCTCAAAGATAGGCAAAAGATTCGACACCACCAAATCTTTACGCAGTTTTCTTGTCAGGAGGATGTGCCTGTTTTGACACACCCTCTTTATTTCCTCCACAAAGGATAGGGTGTTTGTTTTATCGGCGCTGGAGAAGTACGACGTTCTCCACGTGGGGGGTATGGGGGAACATATCGACGGGCTGCACGGCCATGACCTGATACTGTTCGTCGAGGTCGTGGAGGTCGCGGGCTTGTGTGGCGGGATTGCAGGAGACATAGACGATACGCTCTGGGGCGGCGCGCAGGATGGTCTTCACCACGTCGGGATGCATGCCGGCGCGCGGCGGGTCGGTGATGATCACGTCGGGACGGCCGTATTCGGCGATGAACTCGTCGGTGAGGATATCCTTCATATCACCGGCGAAGAACAGGGTGTTCTCAATACCGTTAATCTGGGAGTTCACCTTGGCATCCTCGATGGCCTCGGGCACATATTCGATGCCGATGACCTTTTTCGCGTTCTTGGCCACGAAGTTGGCGATGGTGCCCGTGCCGGTGTAGAGGTCGTAGATTAATGGATAATGGGTAATGGATAATGGATCATTATCCGTGGCCAGTTTTCCATTGTCAATTGGTGCAAAGGCGAACTCACGGGCAACACTATAGAGATGATAGGCCTGTTCGGTGTTGGTCTGGTAGAAACTCTTGGGACCGACCTTGAAGCGCAGGTCTTCCATCAGTTCGAAGATGTGATCCTTGCCCTTATAGACGAGGATGTCCTGATCGCCGATGGTGTCGT
>JAFYPG010000049.1 GCA_017547605.1 Prevotella sp. | reverse complement strand
TAGAATTGCCTATCATCCAGAGTACGACATTTAAGTACGATGACTCTGATGAGATGGCCAAGTTGTTTGACCTGAAAAAAGAGGGCTATTTCTACACCCGTCTGCAGAACCCCACGAACGACGCCGTGGCTGCGAAGATCGCTACCCTTGAAGGCGGTGTGGGCGCTGTACTGACATCGTCTGGTCAGGCCGCCAACTTCTATGCCATCTTCAACATCTGTCAGGCTGGCGACCACTTCATCACCTCCAACGAGATCTATGGTGGCACCTATAACCTCTTTGGTGTGACACTGAAGAAACTTGGCATCGACTGTACGTTTATCTCACAAGAAGCCTCCGACGAGGAGATTCAGGCTGCCTTCCGTCCCAATACGAAGGCTGTGTTTGGCGAAACCATCTCAAACCCTGGCTGCGCCGTCTTCGACATCGAGCGCTTCGCCAAGATCGCCCATAAGAACGGGGTGCCCCTCATCGTGGATAACACCTTCGCCACCCCCGTGAACTGCCGCCCGTTTGAGTGGGGTGCCGACATAGTCACCCACTCCACCACGAAGTATATGGACGGTCTGGCCACACAGGTAGGCGGTGTCGTGGTGGATAGCGGTAACTTCGACTGGCTCGCCAATGCCGAGAAGTTCCCTGGTCTCTGCACGCCAGATGAGTCATACCACGGTCTGACCTACGTGAAGGCCTTTGGCAAGATGGGCTTCACCACGAAACTCGTAGCCCAACTGATGCGCGACCTGGGTAGTATCCCAGCCCCCCAGAACGCCTTCCTGCTGCACCTCGGACTGCAGACACTCCATCTGCGTATGGCCCAGCACTGCAAGAATGCCCAGAAGGTGGCCGAGTTCCTGCACGACAACGAGAAGGTGGCTTGGGTACATTACTGCGGACTGCCCAGCGATCCCAACTATGCCCTCGGACAGAAATACCTGCCCAACGGCTCTTGCGGTGTGATTGCCTTTGGACTGAAAGGCACGCGTGAGACGGCTATCAAGTGGATGGACTCCCTGCAGATGATCAACATCGTGACCCATGTGGCTGATGCCCGCACCTGTGTGCTGCATCCCGCCTCACACACCCACCGTCAGCTCAGCGACGAGCAACTCCTTGAGGCAGGTGTCGCTCCTGACCTGATCCGCCTCTCTGTAGGTATCGAGGACGTGGAGGATATCCTTGACGACATCAAGCAGGCCCTGGCCAAGATCTAATTATTGACTTAGATGAAAATAATAAAGGCTTGCGATAATCGCAAGCCTTTATTGTGGTGGGCGCTGACGGATTCGAACCGCCGACCCTCTGCTTGTAAGGCAGATGCTCTAAACCAGCTGAGCTAAGCGCCCTTTTTCTTAAGCGGGTGCAAAGGTACTACAATTAATTGATAATTGACAATTGACAATTGACAATTTGCGTTCTATTGACACTTTTTAACTCTTATCAGCCTAAAAGGTGCTCAATATCCGTCTGAGGAAGGATACTGAGGATGGCTTTTCCATCTGGCGTGTAGTTCACATTGGAACAACTGAAAAGATCGTTGATCAGACTCTCCATCTCGTCGTTGGTGAGCACCTGTCCATAGGGGATAGCCGCACTGCGGGCCAGACCAAGCGCCAGCCGTGCATGCAGGTCGGACAACTGGACATCCGAGGCGGCATCTGCCACTAACTGACGAAGAAGACTGACAGGATGCAGACCGTCAAGACCTGCGGGCATACCATTCACCGCGAAACTATTTCCACCTAGACTACTCACTTCGAAGCCAATCCCAAAAAGTTCGGGCAATATCTTCTCCAATACGACAGCCTCGGAGGGCGCAAACTGCACGGCCTCAGGGAAGAGGAGGCGTTGAGTACTGGCCGAATGCTGGCGGAACTGTTCCATATACCGCTCATAACGCACACGGACATCAGCCCGATACTGGTCGATGATCATCAGACCCGACTTGACGGCAGTCATCAGGTAACGGCCCTTGTACTGGTAATGGGAGGGCGACTTCTCGATGAGTGGTGTCTGAGGCGCCTCATCGAGAGAGGGACTATCAGGATTGTCGAAAAGACTACCAGCACCGTCTGACTGACTGACAGTCGGTATCGCAGCCTCATAGAGTTCTGTCCATCCCTCAGGAACCGACGGTTTCTTAAAGGGATTATAGTCTGCGTTATACTTAGGTTGGGGAGGGGCCACCTGACGGGTTGGATCGAAAAGAGGAATGTCAGGACTGCCCTGCATGTCGAAGTCGATGGCCGGCACCTCACAGAACTTACCCAGGGCATCGCGGACAGCGGCTAAAAGAATCTGCCAGATGGCCTGTTCGTTCTGGAACTTGATCTCCGTCTTCGTGGGGTGGATATTCACGTCGATCTCCGCAGGCTCCAATTCAAAATAGAGGAAATAAGGCACCTGCATTCCCTCGGGCACGAGACGGTCGTAGGCACTCTGCACAGCCTTATGGAAATAAGGATGGCGCATATAACGGCCATTGACGAAGAAATAGTCATGGCCGCCTTTCTTCCGAGCCCCCTCAGGCTTACCAACAAAGCCCGTGATGCTACACAGAGCCGTATGCACCTCAACGGGCAGCAGATCCTGACTGTACTGTTTGCCAAACACATCGGTGATGCGCTGGCGCAGAGAGCCGCGCTTGAGATTCAGCAGTTCTGCGCCATTATGATGGAGGGTGAAATGGATATCAGGATAGACAAGGACAATACGTTCGAAGGCCGCGAGGATATTGCTGAGTTCGGTAGCGTTCGACTTCAGGAACTTCCTGCGGGCAGGCACGTTGAAGAAGAGGTTCTCCACCTTGAAGTTACTGCCAACGGGACAGGCGGTAGGTTCCTGAGACGTGACCTTAGAGCCAGCGATCATCAGGTGCGTACCGACCTCATCCTCCTCACAGCGCGTCAGAAGTTCCACCTGAGCCACTGCAGCGATAGAGGCCAGAGCCTCACCACGGAAACCCATCGTGTGGAGGGCAAAGAGATCGTCGGCCTTGAGGATCTTGGAAGTGGCATGACGCTCAAACGACAGACGGGCGTCCGTCTCGGACATACCCTTGCCGTCGTCGATCACCTGAATGGAGGTACGGCCAGCATCCACCACGAGCACATGGATCGTCGTGGCTCCAGCATCGACAGCATTCTCCACCAGTTCCTTGATAACGGATGCCGGGCGCTGGATCACCTCACCAGCGGCTATCTGGTTGGCGACACTGTCAGGAAGGAGATGGATCACGTCTGTCATTTCTTACTTCTCCAGTTAAAGATATCATAACGGTTCTTAGGACGGACATTATCATACCACATAAAGCCATGAAGGCGCTTACGGTCATCAGGAATCTGGTTGAGCGGATACATCGTACCACTGGTCTTCGGTGTCCATACACTCTCCAACTTACGATCTTTCAGAAACATACGTAATTCAGAGGTCTCCTGGTAGTTATAGATGATAGGCACACTGTCGCCTTCCTCAAAATAATAGCCAATGAGCACGTTGCCTTTTGCCCGGGCCTCACGGATATTACCGTCAATAAAGAAGGCAAACATCTCCTTCGACGACACCTGATTATAGCAGGCCGTATCACTACGTAACTGCTGGATAGAAAAACAGTTGTTGATGATATGGGCATGGTCGATGACAGAGTCGCGCAGGAACACCTGGACCTGATCACCCACCAACTGCTGGTTGTTGTTCCAGAGAATAGGGTCATAGTACAAGGTCATACAGGAATCGAGGGAGTTATACACCAGCGAGTCGCATACGGCCTGCACATCCGTACGGTAAGCACGTACTTTATGGAAAGCATGGATCTTGCGATAGACGGAGTCAGTCTCGATATTGAAGGTGACTACCTTGAACGTATCCGCGTGCATAAACAGGGAGTCGCCCTGAGAGTAGTCGATGGCTACGGCACTGTCCGTACACATGGCATAGCCGGTATTATCATAATACTCGCCATAGTTACCCGTCAGTTTGTTCTTATTTACAGAATCGACATAAACCACATTCCTGAAGGCCTGACTGAAACCCTGCTGACTGTCGTAATAGACGCTATCGCCTACCAGCATCTTCCCACCGTTGGAAAGTACGGAACGGTTCATCAGCCGTGCTCGCTCGAATTTCGTGTCGTAATAACCCTGCTCGGAGTAAATATGGCTCTCACCAGAAGTGATATTGGAAGGACCGACGATGTGAGCGACGGAAGTTCGGGTATCGTAATAGAGTGTGTCCGTGGTCAGATAGAACTTCGGACTCTGCATCTTCACGTCGTAGTTGAAGACCGACATCTTCGACTTCGTATTGTATTCGCCCCAGTCGGAGGTGAGTGTCGTATTACCATCAACCATCTTACCACCCTCGAAGAAATAGGCATTGTCGTAAAGACGGTCGTAGTCAAGACTGTCAGTATAGAGTGTGGTCTTCTTGTGCTTCAGTACAACATTATAACGGGCACGTGCCATCTGCTCATTGCCGTCATAGTAGGCATAGTCACTGACGAGTGACAGGGTGTCGCCCTGATACATCTTGACATGTCCAAAAGCCTCGAAGGAATTGCTGGCCTCATAGAAATAGGCACTGTCACAGTAGAGTCTGGCTCCCTGATGGGTGAAGTGAACCTTGCCGTTAAGAATGGTTGCATCAGGATTGATCCTGTCGTCGAAGTGAAGTACGTCGGCATGAACCAGATAGATGCGGGTATCCTTCACCTGTGACCTACGGGCAGGACGCTTACCTTTGCCCTTCTGTGCCCCTGCAGAACCTAAGCCGGCTACCAGAGCCACTGCCAACAGAAAATAGAATGCCCTCTTTAGCATACGTTCTTACTTGAACCAGCCTTCGTATTCAAACTTACAATCCTTGTAATCGTCGTTCAGGCGGGTATAAGTATTCTTAATCTTATCAACAACCCATTGATGGATACATTCGTTCTGACGTTTCTGGAGCACCACATCCTTCAACACCTGAAAATCCTCCGTTACCGTAGCCTTGTGACCGTCAATGCGGTTCTTCAGCTTAGCAATGACACAGACGGTCTTGCCACGCTGGTTGATCATCTTGAAGGCACGGGAAATCTCTCCCACCTGCAGGGTATCAACAGCCTTAGCAATCTCCGGAGGCAAATCCTGCATACGGAATCTTGAAGAGGTCTGTCCCGTCTGCAACATACTTGTGGACATCAAACCCTTACTGAAACGCGTATCTTTATCATCGGAAAGCATAGGAGCTGCATCCTCGAACGTAAACTTCCCTGCACGGATATCATCAGCAATGGAGTCCAAACGGGCAATTGCCTTTTCAATCTCCTCGTCAGAAACCACAGGCTTACGGAGGATGTGACGCACATTAACTTTGTCACCACGCTTCTCTATCAACTGGATGATATGAAAACCGAACTCCGACTCTACGATCTTTGACACCTTCTTAGGATCCGTTAGGTTAAAGGCCACTGTGGCAAAAGCAGGATCAAGGGTTCCGCGCCCCGTCAGTCCCAGTTCACCACCACGACGAGCAGTACCAGGATCCTCAGAATAAAGGCGAGCCAATGTCTGGAAAGAAGCATCACCCTTATTCACACGATCCGTATAATCACGCAGTTCATCTTTCACGCGGTTAAGTTCTTCAGACGTAATAAGTGGCGTCTGCTGAATAATCTGCACCTCTACCTCTGTTGGAACGTAGGGGATACTATCCTGCGGCATGTCCTTGAAATAGCGACGCACTTCCGCTGGTGTGACAGAGATGTCTGCCACCAGTTTCCGTTTCATCTGCTGTACCATCTGACGGTCTTTCATTTCTTCACGCAGGTCGTTACGGATCTGCGACAGACTCTGGTGCTTATATTCCTCCAGACGCTCACGGGAACCATCAACCATTTCCAGCCAGTAACTGATCTGCTGTTCCACCTCCTGAGCCACATCGGCGTCCGTCACCTCAATACTGTCGATGATAGCCTGATGTTTAAACAACTTCTGGACAGCAATCTGTTCCGGGATCGTACAATCTGGGTCACCACTCCACTTCACACCTTCCATCGCTGCCTGCATACGCATCATCTCGACATCAGATTTCAGGATAGCCTCATCACCAACCACCCAGATCACCTCGTCAATAACAGTTCCAACGGATAAGGAGTCTGAGTCTGCAGGACTGGCAATGTCAGTCATTCCTGCAAGACCTGTATGACCAGAATAACTAGAAGCAGCCACTCCCATAAAGGGAACTGCAAAAACGGCAATAGGGATTATTTTCTGTAGAACTCTCATTAATGTTGATTGACAGTTTTCAATACATCTTGATTTATCTTGACCGGATAACGACGGCGCAGAGAGGCTATCCACTCCTGCTCTAACATTTCCTGATAGTCAGCAATCACTTGAGCACGAACATCCGTATAATTCTCTGGAGACTTTTTCAACTTCTTACCATAGACTGCATCAATAGGATAGTCGTTATTAACCCCGTTATCAGTATTTGTTGGGTTAGTCTTAAACACCATACGGTCGATCGTGGGATTATCGCCTTGCTTGAAGATTCCAATCTCCACTCGGATTCGGATGACAGAATCAGGATTAAAGGTAGATCGCAGAGCTTCCTTCCACTGGTCAAAGGGCAGACGTTTCACACAATTCTTGACGGCTTTCACATCGGCCTTATCTTTCACATGATAGGCAATACCCTTATAATGAGGTTCCGACCAGGCGTAGTCTTTCTTATGAGCATCAAACCATGCTCGTTGACCAGCCTCATCCTTTGCAGCACGATCCCAGACCTTGCGGTTGCTTATCTCATAAAGCAACAGACCATCATGATACTCCTGAATCAAATATTTCATCTCTGGATCAACAGCAGCCAGAGAATCGGCACGTTTTTCCATTATCTGCTCCATCGTCAGGGAGTTATCACCTGACAACTGGTCTCTCAGTTTCTGTTGGGCAATGGCATCACGTATTCCCTGCTGCTCAAAAGAGCGTACGATCTGGTCTTTCAATTCATCAAACGGTTCCAACTGTTTCCTGGCTTTCATCAGTACAATATGATAGCCATCTGGAGCCAGAAACGGACGGCTGTATTCACCTGGTTGCAACGAGTAGGCGACATCCTCAAACTCAGGATAGGCCTGATTAGGTTGCATCCATCCCATCAGACCGCCACGCTCTGCTGTACGCGGATTTTCAGAGACCTTTTTTGCCAGTTCTGCGAAGTCAGCCCCATTTCTAAGGACATTATACACGGAGTCAGCCCGCTGTTTGACACGTTCCTGTTCCTGGGGTGTCGCTTTCGTAGAGAGGCGGAAAAAGATATGAGCAGGTTGGATCAGGCCACGAGGTCCAATAGCCTCTTTAGCACGAGTATATGCCTTTTTTGCTTCTACCAGCATATCTGCATCCGTCACTATCGTGGACAGCACCTGCTGGTCCCGATAGAGGGCAAACTCATTTTTAAAGGAAGACAGTGTATCTAACCTTTCATCCAGTGCTGCCTGCACTTTCATTTTATAGTTAGCATACAGTTCTGCATACTCTGCGACTGTCTTCTTATCGACCACGCCATCACTATTATTCTTATTATAAGAATATTCAAACTCTGAGCGAGGTACAGATACACCGTTGACAGTCATCACCACAGGATCATCCTGAGCCTTCACCATCAGTGCCGACAGGAGCATCGTTGCAAACACAAATGACTTCTTCATCTTCATTGTTCCAACTTCATTATTAATCATTCGGCCTCGAATAGTTAGGAGCCTCACTGGTGATGGTGATATCGTGCGGATGGCTCTCGTTGACGCCAGCATTAGTAATACGAGTAAACTTGGCATCATGGAGTTTTTCTATCGTTGCAGCACCACAATAGCCCATGCCTGAGCGCAGGCCACCAACCATCTGATAGATCACCTCCTGAACCGTTCCCTTGTAAGGCACACGTCCAGCAATACCTTCGGGCACGAGTTTTTTCACCTCCTGGGTATCGCCCTGGAAATAACGGTCTTTCGAGCCGTGCTTCTGTTCCATGGCCTCCAAAGAACCCATACCACGGTAGCTCTTAAACTTACGGCCATTATAGATGATCGTGTCACCAGGACTCTCTTCCGTACCAGCCACGAGTGAACCAATCATCACACAACTGCCACCAGCAGCGAGAGCCTTCACAATATCTCCAGAATAGCGCAGACCGCCATCGGCAATCAGGGGGACACCCGTTCCCTTCAGGGCACTAAAGACATCATAGACGGCACTCAACTGAGGAACGCCTACACCAGCCACCACACGGGTCGTGCAAATAGAGCCCGGACCGATACCTACCTTTACGGCATCAGCACCGTTCTCCACAAGCATTCTTGCTGCCTCACCTGTTGCCACGTTACCTACAACGATATCGATATTGGGGAACGATTTCTTGGCCTCAACCAGTTTCTCTATCACGGACTTGGAGTGTCCGTGAGCCGTGTCGATGACAATGGCATCAGCACCAGCATCCACCAGTGCCTGCATACGGTCAAGTGTGTCATTGGTCACACCGACGCCAGCAGCCACGCGGAGGCGGCCTTTCTCATCCTTACAGGCCATCGGCTTATCCTTGGCCTTAGTAATATCCTTATAAGTAATCAGACCTATCAGACGATTGTCTTTATCAACCACAGGTAATTTCTCAATCTTATTCCTCTGCAGGATCTCGGCAGCTGCCGTCAGATCTGTCTGCTGATGTGTCGTTACGAGGTTATCCTTCGACATGATCTCCTCAACGGGACGATCCAGGCGACGCTCGAAACGCAGGTCACGGTTTGTCACAATGCCCACAAGGTGTTTCTCGTCGTCAACAACGGGGATACCGCCGATATGGTATTCCGACATAATATCAAGTGCCTGCGCCACCGTAGAGCCCTGAGGAATCGTTACTGGATCATAGATCATACCGTTCTCTGCACGCTTTACGATGGCTACCTGACGGGCTTGGTCCTCAATGGACATATTCTTATGGATTACACCAATACCTCCTTCGCGGGCAATAGCAATAGCCATCTGTGACTCTGTAACCGTATCCATAGCAGCCGTCACAAACGGGACGTTCAACTGGATATTCCTAGAGAATAGGGTCTTTAACTCAACTGTCTTGGGGAGTACCTCGGAATAAGCCGGAATTAACAGGACGTCATCAAAAGTAAGGCCGTCCATCACGATTTTGTCTGCAATAAATGAAGCCATAAATATACCTTTCTTTAAATATTGCGTGCAAAGGTACAAAAAAGAAGTGAAAAGTGAAAAGTTGCAGTGTCTTGTTTATTTTTAACGCTTCACTTCACGCCCTTAACTTTTCATTTTTCACATTTCACTTACTTAGTTTGCCATTTCCGACAAGAACTTAATTCGCACCAAACGGATCTCGTCTTCGGAGTACTCGTCTCCAAGTTCTTTCTGGGCGACGCTTAATCTGTCGGTATCCGACTCACAAAAATAGTCATAAATTTCATCGACATGATCCTCATCCATCACCTCGTCCAAGAAATAGTCGATATTCAATTTAGTACCACTATACACGATGGCTTCCACCTCGTCCAACAGTTCATCGAAGTCAATGCCCTGTGCTGTAGCAATATCGTCAAGAGCCACCTGACGGTCGATACTCTGGATAATCTTCACCTTCAGCATCGACTTCTTGGCCACAGTACGGACACGCATATCTGCCTGACGTTCAATACCGTTCTCGTCACAGTATTTCTTAATCAAATCTACGAACTCCTTGGCATACGGTTGTTTCACCTTACCCTCTCCAACACCTTGGATATTCTTCAGTTCCTCCAGTGTGACAGGATAATCTGTAGCCATCTGTTCCAAAGAAACATCCTGGAAAATAACGTATGGCGGACGTTCCATCCGTTTCGAAACTTTTTTGCGCAAATCCCTAAGCATCCCGCTCAACGTGGGATCAAGGGCACTGATGCCGCCTTCATGCTCTATTGCCTCGTCTTCCTCAGAGAATTCGGCATCCTTCACAATCATGAATGACTGAGGTGACTTCAGAAACTTCTTGCCTGCGGATGTCACTTTCAGCAGGCCATAGTTCTCAACCTCTTTCTTCAGGTATCCAGCAATAAGGGCCTGACGGATTACAGGGTTCCAGATCTTGTCATCCTCATCAGCACCTGCACCGAACATTTCCTGCTCATCATGATGATGGGCCATAATCTCATCTGTTTCCTTTCCCGTAATAAAATCTATCACATAATCGGAACGGAAATTTTCCTTAATGGCGAGGATAGAATTAAGAACAATCGCCAACTGCTCACTGGCTTCAATCTTCGTCTTGGGATGCAGGCAGTTGTCGCAATTGCCACAATTATCCTTAGGATATATCTCACCGAAATAATGGAGCAACATTTTACGACGGCAAACACTGGTTTCAGCATAGGCTGCCGTCTCTACCAGCAACTGGCGCCCGATATCCTGTTCTGCCACAGGTTTCCCCTCCATAAACTTATCCAGTTTCTGAAGGTCTTTATTGGAATAGAAAGCGATACACAATCCCTCGCCGCCGTCACGACCAGCACGACCCGTCTCCTGATAATAGCCTTCCAATGACTTGGGGATATCATAATGGATCACAAAACGCACGTCAGGTTTATCAATTCCCATGCCGAAAGCAATAGTAGCCACAATGACATCGATGTTCTCCATCAGGAAATCATCCTGAGTCTGCGTCCTCGTCGCAGAATCCAGTCCGGCATGATAGGCAGCAGCCTTGATGTCATTGGCCTGCAGAATGGCCGCGAGTTCTTCCACCTTCTTTCTAGACAGACAGTAGATAATGCCACTCTTCCCTGGATGCTGTTTGATGAACTTAATGATATCCTTATCCACATCCTTCGTCTTCGGACGCACCTCATAATAGAGGTTTGGACGATTGAATGAACTCTTGAACTCCACAGCGTCCACAATACCCAAATTTTTCTTGATATCACTGCGTACCTTATCCGTTGCAGTTGCAGTCAGGGCAATCACTGGTGCCTGTCCTATTTCATTAATAATCGGACGTATACGACGATACTCTGGGCGAAAATCGTGTCCCCATTCAGAAATACAATGTGCTTCGTCAATAGCATAAAAAGATATCTTGACAGACTTCAGGAACTCCACGTTATCCTCCTTCGTCAGCGATTCCGGAGCAACATACAAAAGTTTCGTATGACCTGCCAAAATATCGGCCTTCACCTGATCAATGGCCGCCTTGTTCAAAGACGAATTGAGATAGTGGGCCGTCCCTTCTTGCTCACTGAGGTTGGAGATAACATCCACCTGGTTCTTCATCAAAGCAATCAACGGGGAAATAACGATGGCCGTCCCCTCCATCAACAGCGATGGCAACTGATAGCACAAGGACTTGCCACCGCCCGTCGGCATCAACACAAAGGTGTCGTTACCATCCAGCAAATTGCGGATAATCCGTTCCTGATCGCCTTTGAACTTGTCAAATCCAAAGTATTTCTTAAGGGCTTCGGTCAAATTGATCTTTTCGCTCATATATTTAGTTATTAGGCTTCATATTGTTGTAAGTAGGATTTTTCCATCTGCTCGCGCACGTAGTCGCCAGTCACCTCAAATTTCTTGACCTTTTTAGATGGCATATCAAACATGGAATCCATCATCACATTCTCCACGATAGAACGCAGTCCACGGGCTCCCAATTTGAATTCCACGGCCTTATCGACCATAGCATCAAGCGCTTCCTTGGTGAAGGTCAGTTCAACACCATCCATCTCAAATAGTTTCTGATACTGTCTGACAATCGAGTTCTTGGGCTCGGTCAAGATACGTTCCAAGGCTTTTCTGTCGAGTGGATTCAGATAGGTCAGTACGGGCATACGTCCGATAATCTCAGGAATCAGACCGAATGACTTCAGATCCTGCGGCTGCACATATTTCATCAGGTCTTTCTGATCAATTTTCCTGACGTTCTGTACAGAATTATATCCCACCACATGGGTATTCAGACGCTGGGCAATTTTTCTTTCTATACCATCAAATGCCCCACCGCAGATAAACAGGATGTTCCGCGTATCAACATGGATATAATCCTGATCCGGATGCTTACGTCCTCCTTTAGGCGGTACATTTACCGTTGTACCCTCCAAGAGTTTCAACAGTCCCTGTTGCACACCCTCACCGCTCACGTCACGGGTGATGGAGGGATTATCGCTCTTACGGGCTATCTTGTCAATCTCGTCAATGAAGACGATACCACGCTGTGTAGCCTCCACATTGTAGTCGGCAACCTGCAGCAAACGGGTAAGGATACTCTCCACATCTTCTCCCACGTAACCTGCCTCCGTGAACACCGTCGCATCAACGATGGTAAAAGGCACGTCTAAGAGTCTGGCAATCGTACGAGCCAAGAGTGTCTTACCCGTTCCCGTAGAACCCACCATGATGATGTTGCTCTTCTCTATTTCCACGCCATCGTCGCTGACAGCCTGCTGCAGACGCTTATAGTGGTTATAGACGGCCACGGAGAGATAGCGCTTTGCCTCATCCTGACCAATCACGTACTGGTCAAGGAACTCCTTGATTTCCTTGGGCTTGGGCACTTTCTTCTGCTGGTACTTCCCACTGGCGGCAGGTTTCTTGCCATCCGTCAGGTTCTCCTGCACAATCCGATAGGCCTGCTCGGCACAATCCTCACAGATATAGCCGTTGATGCCCGTTATCAGCAGGCGCACCTCCCGTTCACTCCTTCCGCAGAAACAGCATTCTTTCTTCATCCGTTTCTACTTCTTCCGAGTCAGTACTTCGTCGATCATACCATATTCCTTCGCCTCCTCAGCCGTCATCCAGTAGTTACGATCGGAGTCGGCATATACTTTCTCATAGGGGGTATGGGAATGGTCGGAGATAATGGTATAGAGTTCCTTCTTGAATTTCAGGATCTCCTTAGCCTCGATCTCGATGTCAGATGCCTGTCCTTGTACGCCACCAAGCGGCTGGTGGATCATCACACGGCTGTGGGGCAAGGCAGAGCGCTTACCCTCCGTACCAGCCACCAGCAGCACAGCACCCATCGAGGCTGCCATGCCCGTACAGATCGTTGCCACATCACTGGAGATAAACTGCATTGTATCATAGATACCAAGTCCAGCAGTCACACTACCACCAGGAGAGTTAATATAGATGGAGATATCTTTGCCACTATCCACCGAATCAAGATACAACAACTGGGCCTGTAACGTATTGGCCGTATAATCGTCGATCTGCGTACCGAGGAAGATAATGCGGTCCATCATCAAGCGTGAGAACACATCCATCTGCGTCACGTTCAACTGACGCTCTTCAAGGATATACGGATTCAAATACTGCGCCTGAGCCTTCATGACATCGTCTAGCGTCAGACCATCCATACCTAAATGCTGAGTAGCATATTTTCTAAAATCATTCTTCATATCTTTCTACCTTTCTGTTAGAGACAAGAAAAGAGGTCATCGACCTTTTTATCTTGTGATTGGGACACAAAGATAATCAAAAAAGTCGATAACCTCTCAAAAATAGGGGTTATTTTTTCCTAAAAATCCTTATTTTTCTTGCATGAGCTTGTTGAAGTCAGCCAAAGTGACTTCTTTTTGAGTCAGTTTCACCACGTTTTTGAGCGTATCTGTCAACTTCATGTCGATAGCACGATCCACGAAGTTCTCCACGTTCTCACGCTTCTTCAACTGCTCAGCAGCATAGTTCTCAAGGACATCGTCAGGCACGTTGCTCATACCATACTGGGCAAACTGGGCGCGGATAGCCTCCTTGGCAACAGCCTTCAGGTCAGCATCCTCCACCTTGATATCATTGGCAGCCACGATCTGCTCTTTGATGAGATGCCACTTCAGTTCCTTGATACTGCCCTCGAAGTTCTTCTCCACATAGTCAGCACCCTTATCCTGGTTGTTCTGCAGCATTACGCGCTTCAGCAGAGCCTCGGGGAACTGCAGGTCACCGACCTTCTTCTCCAGATAGGCACGCACGTCGAGCAGGAACTTGTAGTCACTGTTCTGCTGCAACTGGGGAGCGATGGTCTCGGCAATCTTCTCGCGGAAAGCCTTCTCGTCCTTCACCGTACCCTCGCCAAACACACGGTCGAACAATTTCTGATCGACAGCAGCAGGCTCGAAGTGACGGATCTCCGTGATCTGATAACTGAAATCAGAGTCCAGATCTTTCACGTCATCCTTCTGCACCTTCAGCAGGGCAGCCACCTCAGCATCATTATCAGGATAAGCCTTCTTCGGGTTGAAGGTGATGATATCACCGGGCTTTGCACCGTCGAAGAGTTTCTTCTGGTCATCGGCCTTGATATAAGCAGGCATCACCATGGCACCCTCCGTCGTAATACCACCTTCCTTCGTGTTACCCTTCTTGTCGAGCTCACGCATATCACCAGTGATGGTATCGTTGCCACTGAACACGTCAGCCTTTACAAACTCACCAGCCTGAGAGGCATACATCTGTACCTGATCGTCGATGAGCTTATCATCGGCCTTAATGGTGTAGTAAGTAATCTTATCCTTCGCACTCAGTTCAGCCTTGAACTCTGGAGCTACGGCGATATCAAATACGAAGGTCAGTTCACCGTCCTTCTCAAAGTCCTGCGGCACCTGCTTCTCCTGATTGGGAAGAGGCTCGCCCAGCATCTGAATCTTATTCTCGTGAATGTATTCATACAGTTTCTCACCCATGAGTTTGTTGACTTCATCAACTTTCACGGCAGTGCCATACTGTTTCTTAATCATTCCCATGGGCACCATACCTGGACGGAAGCCAGGCACCTGGGCCTTTTTACGGTAGTCCTTCAAGGTCTTCTCGACCTTCTCCTGATAGTCTGCGGGTTCAACGGTCATCGTCAGCAGACCGTTGATTTTATCAGGGCAATCAAATGTAATTTTCATCTTCTTTTATACCTTATTAAATATATAATATCAAATTTTGGGGTGCAAAAGTACACATAAAAACCGAAAGCACCTAACGATTTTCATAAATTAACATTCCCCAACGAGGTTTCCCACAAAAACAACAAACTTATGCTTCTTCGGACTCTTTAATCTTACGCTCAGCATCCAACTGTTGAAAATCTTTTTTGCGAAGCTCGAAAGATTCCGTAAGATATTTCTCCCTCACGATCTTATTGGCAGCCAATTCTTCTGGAGTTCCCTGAAACAGGATCCGTCCCTCGAACAAAAGGTAGGCACGATCGGTAATAGCCAGTGTCTCATCCACATTATGGTCCGTGATCAAGATACCAATGTTACGGTACTTCAAATGATAGACGATCTGCTGAATATCTTCCACGGCAATAGGATCGACTCCCGCAAACGGCTCGTCAAGCATAATAAACTTGGGTTCAATGGCCAGGCAACGGGCAATCTCCGTACGGCGGCGCTCACCACCAGAAAGTTGGTCACCCTTGTTTTTACGAACCTTACCAAGACGAAACTCTGCAATCAGACTTTCCAACTTCTCTAACTGATAGTCACGCGGTTTTCCTGTCATTTCCAGGACGGAGAGAATATTATCCTCTACACTCATCTTGCGGAAAACGCTCGCTTCCTGTGCCAAATATCCGATACCTGCACGGGCACGCTTATAAACGGGATATTTAGTTACTTCTTCATTTCCCAGCCAGATATGTCCGCCATTAGGAACGATCAGTCCCGTTGTCATATAGAAAGAAGTGGTTTTACCTGCACCATTCGGTCCTAACAAACCGACAATCTCACCCTGTTTCACATTGAAACTCACATCGTTCACCACGGTTCGTTTGCCGTAGCGTTTCACCAACCCCTCCGTTCGGAGCACCAGTTTCTGCTCATCTTCTGGAAGCGGCTGTTGTTCCATCACCTCGTTATCATTGATCTTTTCGCTCATCGTAAAAATTCGTCATTTGGGTGGCAAAGATACAAAATAATTTGAAAACTCATTCGATAATATGCAAATATTAGAAAAGATTTTGTAATTTTGCAACCAAATTATGTATAAACAAGAATGTTGATACTAAAATGGCTGACCACCTTCGGTCAATATCTGATGCTGATGGGGCGCACGTTCTCACGGCCTGAGCGGATGAGGATGTTCTTCAAGCAGTATGTCAAGGAGATGGCACAGTTAGGCGTTAACTCCATAGGTATTGTACTGCTGATATCCTTCTTCATCGGTGCGGTTATCTGTATTCAGATGAAGTTGAATATCCAAAGTCCATGGATGCCCCGTTGGGTCAGCGGCTATACCACCCGTGAGATTATGCTGCTGGAGTTCTCCAGTTCAATTATGTGTCTGATCCTGGCGGGAAAAGTGGGTTCGAATATCGCCTCGGAGATTGGCACGATGCGGGTAACACAACAAATCGATGCTCTGGAAATCATGGGTGTGAACTCTGCCAGTTACCTTATACTACCAAAGATTGCCGGTATGATCACCATCATGCCATTCTTGGTAATCTTCTCCTCAGCAATGGGTATCGTTGGTGCCTACGGAACAGCCTACATCGGCCATGTGCTCCCCCCTGACGATCTGACAATAGGTCTGCAGCACGATTTCAGGGCATGGTTTGTGTGGATGAGTATCATCAAGAGCCTCTTCTTCGCCTTTATCATCTCCAGCGTGCCCGCCTTCTTCGGCTATACAGTGGAAGGCGGTTCCGTCAATGTCGGCAAGGCCAGTACCGATGCCGTCGTCTCGTCGAGTGCCCTCATCCTGTTCAGTGATGTCTTCCTAACCCAGTTACTGTCATGATTGAAGTCAAGAATTTATACAAGAGCTTTGAAGACCGCTCGGCCGAAGGACGCATACAAGGCAAGAAAGACGTTCTGAAGGACATTAGCACGACCTTCGAAGACGGAAAGACCAACTTGATCATCGGCCAGAGCGGCTCAGGCAAGACGGTACTGATGAAGAACCTCGTTGGTTTGTTGGAGCCCACCAGCGGACAAGTACTCTATGACGGACGCGATTTTGTCGGTATGTCGAAAAACGAGAAGGTGATGATGCGCCGTGAGATGGGCATGATTTTCCAGAGTGCAGCCCTCTTCGACTCCATGACAGTATTGGAGAACGTGATGTTCCCATTGGACATGTTCTCATCGATGAACCTCCGCGAGCGCATCCATCGCGCCCAGGAGTGTCTGGACCGCGTAAACCTGAAGGGTGCCGACGAAAAGTTCCCCGGCGAGATCTCTGGTGGTATGCAGAAACGTGTGGCTATTGCTCGCGCCATTGCACTGAACCCCAAGTATCTTTTCTGCGACGAGCCCAACTCTGGACTGGACCCCAAGACCTCACTTGTTATCGACGGTCTGCTACAGAGTATCACCAAGGAGTTCAATATGACAACCATCATCAACACCCACGACATGAACTCCGTGATGGGTATCGGTGAAAACATTATCTTCATTTACGAAGGAGAAAAAGAATGGCAGGGCGAGAGTAGTCAGATCATGGGATCTGACAATCAAAAACTCACAGACTTTATCTTCGCCAGCGACCTATTGAAAAACATGCGGCAGATCGTCATCGACAACGGTCTTAAAATAGAATCAAAAAGAGGCTGAAATTTCAGCCTCTTTATTTTCCGCTTCCATAGACTAAAAATTCCACTTCAGCGCCAGCGTCGGGTTCACAAAGAACGACTTATCGTTATAGGTATTATAGATAAAGTTGCTGCTGATTTCAATCTCAGAACCGAGACTGATATTCGGCGTGACATTATACCAGAACTGGGGCTCACTTAGGATGACGAGTTGTCCGTGACCATCAGCCTTCTCACCACGCCAGAAATCAATGAAGCCAGAGAACGTAAACGACTTTCCGAAATTCAAGCCCCAAACACCCGTCAACTGCACACTGTGATAAGCTGAGGAATATTCGTAGCTCTTGAAGAAGCGCTTGTAGAGCATCTGCACTGACCATGTTTTCGAGAAGTCCGCATTATGGCCATTGAAGGCGGGACCGATAAGGGCGGCCTGCTGGAAACTGCCACCGAGGTTCATACCACCGTCATACTCCACATGGGCTGCAAGGCCCTGCTTGCCGAGATTAAACTCACGGGAGATCTCAGTGTAGGCTCCCTTGAAGAACTTACGGCTCAGATCAAGGTCAACGAAGTAATACCAGGAGCCCCACTTGTCGGCCTTAAATTGTTCAACGGTGACAGTCACCTTCTGACGACCATCCTCTTCGTCTGGATAGATGTTACGACCGAAGTCATAGTGCAACTGGATGTTCTGTCCCTGAGCGGTAAGAGCGGCTACCGCCAACAACGCAATAGATAATACTTTTTTCATAATGATAAAGTTTGTTGATTATTAATAAGTTTATAAATGATTCCTGCAGCATTGTCAGGTGCCTTTTCATTTCCCAGCCTACGTTGCACCTCAGCATAGCCCTGAAGCATCTTCTCACGGGCGGGACCATGAAGAATATTATCCAGTTCGCGACGGATATTCTCCACAGAGAAGGTATCTGCCACAAGTTCCGTCACCACCTCACTATCGGCGATGAGGTTCACGAGGGAGATATATTTCACATGGATAATATGCTTCCGGAAGAAAGCAACGATCTTGGGAATGGGAGTCTCATAACACACAACCTGCGGCACGTTGAACAAAGCCGTTTCCAGTGTAGCCGTACCACTGGTTACAAGGGCGGCATGGGCCTTCGCCAGAAGTGGGTAAGTCTGGTTATAGACGATTTCCACACCTGTACCTTCTATAAACTGGGTATAGTATGCCTGTTCGATACCTGGTGCACCCGCAAGTACAACCCTATACTCCTGCATCATCGGCTTCACAGCCTCAATCATCGCAGGCAGATTATCCTTAATCTCTTGTTTCCTACTACCCGCAAGTAGGGCTATCACCTTTTCATCCTCCTCACGGGGTGAAGAAGAAAGGTACTCTCGGACCTCATCAGCCGTCGGATTACCTACATAATGGATGGGATAATGGTGCTTCTTCTCGAAGAATTCCACTTCGAAAGGAAGGATGGAGAAGAGTTCATCAACGTCGCGCTTGATGTTCTTGATGCGATACTCCTTCCATGCCCAGATCTTCGGCGAGATATAATAATAGACAGGTATCTCTGTCCGAGATTTTATATACTTGGCGATATCCAGATTGAAACCAGGGTAATCGATAAGAATCAGACAATCAGGCTGCCACGATATGATATCCTGCTTACACCTCTTCATATTCTTGAGAATAGTTGGCAAGTGCAATAACACAGGAACAAAGCCCATATAGGCCAGTTCCCGATAATGCTTCACAAGTGTGCCTCCCTCGGCAGCCATCTGGTCACCGCCAAAGAAGCGAAACTCCGCATCTTTGTCAATTCCTTTCAGCGACCGCATCAGTCGTGATGCATGAAGGTCGCCCGAGGCTTCACCTGCTATCAGATAATATTTCATAGGTTCCAGGATCTGATTCTTTCCAACGCCGAATAGGCAGTCACATCTATCTGCGTCGGTGTGATGGCTACATAGCCATGTGCCAGGGCCCAGTTGTCGGTATCATCGGCATCAGGCTCATCGTTAGAGTAATTTCCAACCATCCACCAGTAGTCATAACCACGGGGATGATGACATTGCGTCACTTCATTATCCCATGTGCCCTTCGCCATCCTACAGACGCGCACACCCTTGAACTCTGCAACCTGTGGAAAATTCACATTCAGGCAGACACCTTGAGGCAACCCCACTGTCAATATTTGTGATGAAATCTTCCGAATCAAAGGACGTAAGGGTTCGAAGTCCGCATCCTCCTGATGGTCACAGAGGGAGAACGCCACCGATGGGATATACTTCATGCAACCCTCCAACGTCACGCCCATCGTACCACTGTAATGCACATTCACCGAAGCATTGTCACCGTGATTAATGCCACCTATCACCATGTCTGGTTTCCTGGGGACGATCTCTGCCAGGGCTATCTTCACACAATCGACGGGTGTACCGTTACACGACCAAATCTCCACACCATCCCGTTTCTCCCGCAGACGGAGTCGCAGTGGTGTGGTGGCAGAAAAGGCACAGGCCATGCCACTACAGGCTGATTCCGGCGCACAGACGATAATATCACCATAGTCTGCCAGCATCTCCACAAGGCTGTTGATACCCTTTGCCTGATAACCGTCATCGTTGGAAATGAGTAGTAATGGTCGTTTAATTTCCATAAAATATGAATGATTTGACTGCAAAAGTACGAAAAAAGGTTTAAATGAACGGATTTCTCATCGAAAATATGTAACTTTGCGCACAAATTTCTCATTTTTATTAAGATTAATTAGATTCAAATGGGTAAGATTATTGCTTTAGCAAACCAAAAAGGTGGTGTAGGAAAAACGACGACAACGATCAACCTGGCCGCCTCACTCGCCACATTAGAAAAAACAGTATTAGTGGTGGATGCCGACCCTCAGGCTAACGCCTCCAGTGGTCTGGGCGTCGATATCACAGAAGTAGAGTGTTCATTATACGAATGCATTATCAACGGGACGGATGTTCATGAAGCCGTCTATACGACAGACATTGAAGGCTTGGACATCATCCCTAGCCACATTGACTTGGTAGGTGCAGAGATAGAGATGCTGAACTTGAACGACCGCGAGAAGATCATCAAGAAACTGCTGGATCCGATTCGCGAAGAGTACGACTATATCCTCATCGACTGTTCTCCGTCACTGGGCCTTATCACTGTCAATGCCCTGACGGCAGCCGACTCCGTGATCATCCCCGTACAGTGCGAATATTTCGCCCTCGAGGGTATCAGCAAGTTGCTCAATACGATCAAAATCATCAAGAACAAACTGAACTCTCACTTGGAGATCGAAGGATTCCTGCTGACCATGTTCGATAGTCGCCTGCGCTTGGCAAACCAGATTTACGACGAGGTGAAGCGCCACTTCCAGGAGTTGGTGTTCAAGACCGTCATCCAGCGTAACGTCAAACTCTCCGAGGCTCCCAGTCATGGTCTGCCCGTTATTCTCTACGACGCAGACTCGACAGGTAGCAAGAACCATCTGGCACTCGCCAAGGAAATCATTCACAAGAATCTTAAGCTTAACTAAACATGGCAGTAAAAAAGAAATATGACCGTAATGTCCTGGGCAGAGGCCTAGACAACATAGGAACTGGAAAGGGAAGGGGGCTGGATGCACTGATTGATACTGGCGACATCCAGACACAAGGCACGTCCAACCTGAATGAGATTGCCATCAGCCTGATAGAGTCGAATCCGAATCAGCCGCGACGGGAGTTTGACGAGGGAGCCCTCAAGGAACTTGCCGCCAGTATCCGCGAGATTGGCATTATCACCCCTATCACCCTGCGACAGACTACTGACGGAAAATACCAGATCATCGCTGGTGAACGCCGTTGGAGAGCTTCACAGATGGCGGGTCTCAAGTCTATTCCGGCCTACATCAGGACTGCCGAAGACGACAACATCATGGAGATGGCGCTCGTGGAGAATATCCAGCGTGAGGACCTGAACGCCATAGAAATCGCCCTTGCCTACCAGCACCTGTCGGAATCGACGGGTATGACGCAGGAGCGGATTTCAGAACGTGTGGGCAAGAGCCGCACCTCGATCACGAACTACCTCCGTCTGTTGAAACTGCCTGCTCAGATACAGATGGCCCTGAAGAACAAGGAGATGGACATGGGGCATGCCCGTGCCCTGTTATCACTCGACAGTCCTTCTGCACAACTGAAGCTCTTCAAAGAAGTGCAGCGCAACGGCTACTCCGTGCGCAAGGTGGAGGAAATGGTGCAGATGCTCAAGAACGGAGAGAACCTGCAAACCGCCAAGAGAACGGTGGCTCCTAGTTCACAACTACCGCTGGAGTATTCCATCCTGAGAGACCGTCTGTCTGACCTCTTCAAGGTGAGGGTACAAATGACGTGCTCCCCGCAGGGAAAGGGCAAGATCAGCATCCCCTTCGCCAACGAGGAAGAGTTGGAATGGGTCATGAACGTCATTGACAAGTTGAAAGGCTAAGCGTTGAGACACGATAGATTCACATGGGTACGGACATCCTTGACTGTCAGCCTTCTGTTCTTGGCAGGCATCAGCCAGAGTGTAGCTCAAACAGAGATTGTTGTTGACAGCACATTCACGCTGACCGTTGACAGTACCTTTACACTGACCGCTGACAGTCTGATGAAGGTGGTCGATCAGAATTTATCAAAGTTCCAGGAAGACAGTGCGTCGGTTGTCATCAACAACGCGACAAAAGAGTTGAAACTCACCAAAAACTGGTCCACCTGGACGCCTGACCCCAAGCGTGCCTTGTGGCTGGCACTGGTCATCCCTGGCGGTGGACAGATCTACAACCGCAAGTACTGGAAACTGCCGCTGGTCTATGGCGGATTCATGGGTTGCGTTTATGCCATGAGTTGGAACAACTCCATGTATATAGACTATTCCCAAGCCTATCTGGACCTGTCGGATGACGACCCAAACACGCAGAGTTACAACCAGTTCCTGCATCTCGGCATGCAGATCACGACAGATGCCCAGCGCGAGCGTTACAAGGACATCTTCAAGAAACGCAAGGACAAATACCGCCGTTGGCGCGATCTGAGTTTCTTCTGTCTGATCGGTGTCTATGCACTCTCGGTGATTGATGCCTATGTCGATGCGGAACTCTCGGTGTTCGATATCTCCAAGGACCTGAGCCTGAAGGTGGAACCGACGATCATCAACAACCATCCCTACGGGAATCCGCTGGACAACTCATCTGTAGGTCTGCAGTGCAGCCTGAACTTTTAAAGCCAAAAAGTAAAAAGGTAAAAAAAGAAAAGAGAGAAAAAGACATAAACGAAATTGACAAATGATATGACAAGAAGATTAATCATAAGCAAGAGACAGGCAAATTGGCTGGTAAAATGGTTCTTACCTTTTTACCTTCTTACCTTTTTACCTTTATCCTTGCACGCCCAGGTGGAGATCGACGACGTTGACGTCGAAAGCGAAGAAGAGGAAGAAACGACTGATGTACGGATAGAAGACGAGATTGCCGTCACTGACAAGGACGGCAACGAGGAGGTCATTGAGTTCCCTGAGGCCATGACCTACGACCTCGACAGCCTGTTGAACCTCTATATGTCGAAGACCTATCTGGGTACGCTTGGCGACTGCAATATGAAGAACGAGAACCCCACCTTCCCCAGGGAGGTTTATATCGAACGTCTGCAGCGCATCCCCTCCGTCATGGAAATGGCCTATAACGACATCGTTCAGCGCTTCATTGACCGCTACGCTGGACGACTGCGCTACTCCGTCAGTTACATGTTGGGCGCCTTCAACTTCTATGTGCCTATCTTCGAGGAAGCCTTGGAGGCCTACCAGATCCCACTGGAACTGAAATACCTTCCCATCATCGAGTCGGCACTGAACCCGAAGGCCGTATCCCGTGTGGGTGCCGGAGGACTATGGCAGTTCATGCCTGCCACCGCCAAGCAATACGGTCTGACCATCAACTCTCTGGTTGACGAGCGCCGCGACCCTGTGAAAGCGTCCTATGCCGCCGCCCATCTGTTGAGCGACCTCTATCGCATCTTCGGCGACTGGAACCTGGTGATTGCGGCCTATAACTGTGGCCCTCAGAATATCAAGAAGGCCATCCAGCGCCATCGTGCTGCCAAAGGGCGCACAGAAGACGATGCCATCACCGCCGAGGATAAGGACTACTGGCAACTGTACCCCTACCTGCCAGCCGAGACGCGCGGCTACGTTCCCGCCTTCATCGCCGCCAACTATATCATGACCTACTATTGCGAGCACAATATTTGTCCGATGACCACGAGACTGCCCTTGCAGACAGACACCGTTGTCGTGACAAAGAACGTGCATCTAGGACAGATCGCAGGAGCCCTCGGCATCGACATCGAGCAGTTGCGGGCCCTGAACCCCGAATACCGCCATGACATCGTACCTGGCCTCACGAAGCCGTCAGCCATTAAGATGACCATCAGCGACGTAGGCAATTTCATCGACCACGAAGACTCCATCTACAACTACCGCGCCAGCGAGTTCCTGACCAAACGGGCCGTGGTGGATGTGAACGACGACGTGCCCACTTTCTCGCGTAGCCGCCGTAGTGCCTATAACCGCAGCGGCCGTCGCAGTGCACGCAGCGCACGGAATGCCCGTGGCTCACGCTCCTCAAGGAGTGTCGCCGCTGGCACGTCTATAACCATCAAGAAAGGACAGACACTCTCCGAGATTGCCAAGCGCAACGGAACCACCGTGGCCAAACTCAAGCAACTGAACGGCATCAAGGGCAATAATATCCAGGCTGGCAAGAAACTGAGAGTGAAATAGCAAGATTGAGATAAAGGAGGGATTAGTATGGATGCAGATGAGCAGAAAATCCAGGAAGAGGCTGACGACCAACTGATCAACGAGGCGTTCCAGAAACTGTTGAACGACTACAAATCCTCGCGCCACAGAAAAAAGGTCGATCTCATCACAAAAGCCTTCAACTTCGCCCGTCAGGCCCACAAAGGCGTGCGCCGTCTGTCGGGAGAGCCCTACATCATGCACCCCATCGCCGTAGCACAGATCGCCTGTTCGGAGATCGGACTCGGCTCCACCAGTATCTGCTCCGCCCTGCTCCACGACGTGGTGGAGGATACCGACTACACCGTTGAGGATATTGAGAACATCTTCGGGCCGAAGATCGCACAGATCGTTGACGGTCTGACGAAGATCAGTGGTGGCATCTTTGGTGAACAGGCCTCCGCACAGGCGGAGAACTTCAAGAAGTTGCTTCTCACGATGAGTGACGATATCCGCGTGATCCTCATCAAGATATGCGACCGTCTGCATAACATGCGCACCCTCGACTCGCAGCCCGCTAACAAACAATACAAGATCGCCGGTGAGACACTCTATATCTATGCCCCGTTGGCTAACCGTCTCGGACTGAACAAGATCAAGTCGGAATTGGAGAACCTGAGTTTCAAGTTCGAGCATCCCGACGAATTTGCGGCCATCGAGAAGAAACTGGAATCGACACGTGTCTCCCGTGACGAGTTGTTCACGCAGTTTACCAACCCCATTGAGGACGCCCTGAGGCGCATGGGTATCCAGTATGAGATTAAGGAACGCGTGAAGAGTCCCTTCTCCATTTGGAACAAGATGCAAAACAAGCACGTCACCTTCGAGGAGATCTACGATATCCTGGCCGTGCGCATCATCTTCACGCCGAAAGTCCGCGAGGAGGAGGTCAACGAGTGCTTCAACATCTATGTCGCCATCTCGAAGATCTATAAGTCGCACCCGGATCGTCTGCGCGACTGGCTCTCGCAGCCGAAGGCCAACGGCTACCAGGCCCTCCACGTGACACTGATGTCGAAACAGGGTCGCTGGATAGAGGTTCAGATCCGTTCTGACCGTATGGACGAGATCGCCGAGCAGGGCTTCGCCGCCCACTGGAAATACAAGGACGGTGTGGAAGAGGAATATACGGAGGATGAGAACGAGTTGAACGACTGGCTCCGTACTATCAAGGAAATCCTTGACGACCCTCAGCCCGACGCCATGGACTTCCTCGACACCATCAAACTGAACCTCTTCGCCAGCGAGATCTTCGTATTCACCCCGAAAGGTGAGATCCGTACGATGCCCGCAGGCTGTACAGCCCTCGACTTTGCTTTCACCATCCATACCTTCCTCGGTAGCCACTGCATCGGTGCGAAGGTAAACCACAAACTCGTACCCCTCTCCCATAAACTGCAGAGCGGCGACCAGGTGGAGATTCTCACCTCTAAGTCGCAGCACGTCAGTCCTTCGTGGATCAACTTCGTCTCTACGGCCAAGGCCAAAGCGAAGATCCAGGCCATCCTGCGTCGTGATAACCGTGAGGTACAGCGGCAGGGAGAAGAGATATTCAACGCCTTCCTCCAGAAGAACGGCTTCGAACCCAGTATCTCACTGGCAGACCAGTTGGCTGATTTCCACGACTATTCCAAGCGTAGTGAGTTTTTCCTGGCCATCGGCGAGAAGATCGTGCTCTTAGGGGAGAAAGACCTTGACAAACTCCATGGGAAAGACAAGGATTCTGACAGTCAGTCTGGCTGGCTCAAATATGTACCCTTTGTCAGCAAGAAGAAAAAGGAGGAGAGTCCCAAGCAGGAACTGTTCATCGTACCCGAGAAGTTCAACCGCAAGAAACCCATCTATCTCTCCGAGGAGAATATCAACCAGTACAAGTTCCTGGGCTGCTGTCACCCGATTCCCGGTGACGATGCCCTCGGCTATATCAACAACAAGAACCAGATTGAGATCCACAAGCGTGCCTGTCCGGTGGCCGCCAAACTGAAGTCGAGTTTCGGCAACCGCATCCTTGACGTCAAATGGGACATGCACAAGGTACTCTTCTTCAATGCCACGATCCGTCTGGGAGGTATCGACCGCGTGGGTCTGCTCAATGAGATTACCCAGATCGTCTCCTCGCAGATGAACGTCAATATCCACAAGATACAGATCACCTGTGAAGACGGTATCTTCGACGGCAGCATCGACCTGCGCGTCCACGACCGCGAGGATGTCAAACAGATCATCGCCAACCTGAGGAAGATCGCTGATCTCAAGGAAATCTCAGAGATTATGTAATAAAAAAGCCTCCCGAATCCGAGAGGCTTTTCTTATGCTTATTGCAGGTAGTCCAACTGCTTCTTCAACGTCTGGAGTTCCGTGCGGATCCCCATCAGCGTCTCTAGCACGTCGGCCTTCTTATCAGCACCCTTACGGTTCTGCGTCAGGATCTTCCGCGCTGCCGCCAGTTTGAAACCACGCACCTTCACGAGGTTATGGATCAGCCTGATCTGCTCAATATCCTTCTCCTGATACTGGCGCACCTTGGCAGGACCAGTCGTCTTAGGCTTCAGAAACGGGAATTCCTGTTCCCAATAGCGTAACGTACTCTCGTTGAGTTCAAACATCTCCGCCACCTCCTTAATGGAGTAGTAGAGTTTCAGGTTCTTGTTCAGGTTAAGTGCCATATCATTCGGGGTTAAAGATTTGCCAATTCTACCACTTTGTCGATAGCAGCGGGGAGACCGTCGGGATTCTTACCACCAGCACTGGCGAAGTGGGGCTGTCCACCACCGCCGCCCTGCATCAGTTTGGCGGCCTCGCGCACAAGTTGACCAGCATTCAGGCCATGATCCTTCACCATATCGTCGCTCAGCATCACGTTCAACAGAGGTTTGCCGTCGAACACGGTACCTACCACACAGAGCAACTGCTCAGCCACGAGTTCGCGCACCTTGAACACCAGGTCCTTGGCGGCATTGGGCATCATGTCGTACTTGCCTGTGATGACCGTCACACCGTTGACGGTACGGGCCTTCGACACCAGTTCCTGTGCCAGAGCCTGTACGCGCTGGGCCTGGAACTGTTCGATATCCTTCTTCATGGAGTCGTGCTCCTCGATATACTTGGCGATCACAACCTTCAGGTCCTTGGCATTGTTGAAGAACGCCTTCACGGCCTTCAGCATATCCTCGGTCTTGTAGAGCAGTTCCTCGCACTCCTTGCCCGTCTTGGCCTCGATACGACGGATACCTGCGGCCACACTGCTTTCGCTGATGATCTTGAAGAAACCGATCTTACCCGTAGCCTTGGCGTGGATACCACCGCAGAACTCACACGACGGTCCGAAGCGTACCACGCGCACCTTGTCGCCGTACTTCTCGCCGAAGAGGGCGATGGCACCGAGTTTCTTGGCCTCATCGAAGGGTACGTCACGGTGCTCGTCGAGGGGGATATCCTGACGGATCATCTCGTTCACCATGCGCTCCACCTCACGGATCTGCTCATCGCTGACCTTCTCGAAGTGGCTGAAGTCGAAGCGCAGCGTATCGGCGCTCACAAACGAGCCCTTCTGCTCCACATGGTCGCCCAACACCTGTTTCAGGGCATAGTCGAGCAGGTGGGTAGCGGTATGGTTGGCGGCAGAGGCGTCGCGCTTGTCGGTATCCACACAGGCCATGAACTGGGCCGTGGGATCCTTCGGCAACTGCTTCACGATATGCACCGTCTGGTTGTTCTCGCGCTTGGAGTCGATGATCTCGATGGTCTCGGCCTCGTTGCAGATCACACCACAGTCACCGACCTGTCCACCCATCTCACCGTAGAACGGCGTATAGTCGAGTACAAGTTCATAGAACTCATTCTTCTTCTGCGTCACCTTCCTGTAGCGGAGGATGCGGCATTCGTATTCCGTATAGTCGTAGCCCACGAACTGCTGTTCGCCAGCCTGAAGTTCCGTCCAGTCAGAGTTCTCCACAGCGGCGGCGTTACGGGCACGCTCCTTCTGCTTCTGCATCTCCACGTCGAACTCGGCCTCGTTCACGGTGAAGCCGTTCTCACGGCAGATCAGCTCCGTCAGGTCGAGGGGGAAGCCGTAGGTATCGAAGAGGCGGAAGGCCTGCACACCGTCGAGTTCCGTCTTTCCGTCGGCCTTCAACTGATCCATGGCCTTGTCGAGCAGGGAGATACCTTTGTCGAGCGTACGCAGGAAGGCATCTTCCTCTTCTTTCATCACCTTCATGATCAACTGCTGCTGGGCCTTCAACTCGGGGAAGGCGTCACCCATCTCCACGACGAGCGTTGGCACGAGCTTATAGAGGAACGACTCCTTCTGACCAAGGAACGTATAGGCGTAGCGCACGGCACGGCGCAGGATACGGCGGATCACGTAGCCAGCCTTTGCATTCGAGGGCAGTTGACCGTCGGCGATCGAGAAACTGACGGCACGCAGATGGTCGGCGCAGACGCGCATGGCCACGTTGATATCGTCCTGTTGCTTGCTCACCTCACCTTCCTCGAAGGTCGTATATTTCAGACCCGTAATCTGTTCCTCTGCCTTGATGATCGGCTGGAAGATATCGGTATCGTAGTTCGAGTGTTTGCCCTGCAGCATACGCACCAGACGCTCAAAGCCCATACCCGTGTCGATCACGTTCATCGAGAGTTTCTCCAGCGAACCGTCGGCCTTGCGGTTGAACTGCATGAACACGAGGTTCCAGATCTCAATCACCTGGGGATCGTCCTTGTTCACAAGGTCACGACCACTGATGCCTGAGGCCTTGCGCTGCTCAGGGGTACGCGAATCCACGTGGATCTCCGAACAGGGACCGCAGGGACCCGTATCACCCATCTCCCAGAAGTTGTCGTGCTTGTTACCGTTGATGATATGGTCGGCGGGCACGTGCTTGGCCCAATAACTGGCGGCCTCGTCGTCGCGGGGGATATTCTCCTCGGGCGAGCCCTCGAACACCGTCACGTAGAGGTCCTCGGGGTTCAGTTTCAGCACATCCACCAGATACTCCCATGCCATGTCGATGGCACCCTCCTTGAAGTAGTCGCCAAACGACCAGTTGCCAAGCATCTCGAACATCGTATGGTGGTAGGTGTCATGACCCACCTCTTCCAGATCGTTGTGCTTACCGCTCACGCGCAGACACTTCTGGGTATCAGCACGGCGGCGCGGTTCCGGGTCGCGGGTACCCAGGATAATATCTTTCCACTGGTTCATACCGGCGTTGGTGAACATCAGTGTGGGGTCGTCCTTGATAACCATCGGTGCTGAAGGCACGATGGCGTGCTGCTTCGACTCGAAGTAATTCTTAAAAGAGTCGCGAATTTCTTTAGCTGTCATTTCTATGCTTTGTATTTCTTACCTTATTTATAATGATGGTGCAAAGGTACTCATTTTTTCGGAAATAACCAAAGGTTATTGCGAAATAAGTGCCACGAAATTTCAAATAAGGGCTGGGTATTGCACAATAAGGGCCACCAAATTTTCCTACGGGGCCTTTAAATTTTTCTGCGGGGACACGAATTTGAGACAATTATTCAATTATTCATTTATTCAATTATTCAAAAGGTGGTTTCCAATAGGGGTGAAAATTGTTATAAGATTCTTTTAAATTATATATATAAT
>JAFYPG010000007.1 GCA_017547605.1 Prevotella sp. | reverse complement strand
GCCTGGCATCCGCGACGTACAGGTGGCAGCCGTGCCTTCGAAGAAATACGGTGAGGCCGTAGGTGCCTTCATCATCCTTGAAGAGGGTGTGAAGATGGAGCCAGAGGACGTGCAGGAGTTCTGCCGTGGCAAGATTGCCCGTTATAAGATCCCCAAGTACGTGTTCTTCATCGACCAGTTCCCGCTGACGGGCTCTGGTAAGATCCAGAAGTTCAAACTGAAGGAGATGAGCCTCGACCTCTGTGCGAAGTTCGGCTACGAGGTGATCTGATAAGAACCAATATAAGGAATCCCGAATAGTATTAGACTGTTCGGGATTCTTTTTTGTGTCTGTCAGCCTATAACGGTTTGGCCATTTAACATTCTTTATGTTGAGAAATAGGCATTCTTCTTCCAAAAACTGTGCATATCTCATTTTTTTTTCTTATTTTTGTGGCGGTAATCAATCTCACTTCTATGGGAAAGTTTAACGTATCAAGATTATTGCTGACGGTAGTGCTGTCAGCAATGAGCGTCTTGGCAGACGCGCAACCGCGGAGTGAGGCCTCTGCAGAAGCTATCGCCCGCCAGTTTTCCACATTGAAAGCCGTTGCAGGGAAGACACCTCGGTTGGTGATGGTCAAAGAGGAGCGTGTGGCGCAGTTGTCCAGATCAGCAGCGAGAGGCGAGTCGGCTGATGCCGCCAGTTTCTTTGTGTTCAATGACGAGGCAAACGACGGCTTTGTCATCATCTCGGGCGACGAGCGTCAGGAGGAAGTCTTAGGCTACTCTGACCAAGGGAAGTTCAAGCCGGAAGAGATACCTTGTGGTATGCTTACACTCTTGTCCCAGTACAACAAGGAGTATGAGTGGTTACAGTCGCGGGGCATTGGCACTGTGGTCGATGAGGGGAATGGTATAATGGCTGAGGATTGTGACATGAGATCTGAGAGCAGAGCCTCCACACGGGCTGTCACTCCGCTGGTCAAGACCAATTGGGGACAGAGTAAGTGTTATTATGAACAGTGTCCGGTGGATCCCACCACCAATCAGCGATGCGTCACAGGCTGTGTAGCCACGGCGATGGCGCAGATTATGAATTTCCATCAATATCCAAAGACAGGACAAGGCTATAATGCTTATACATCCAAAACCAGGGAGATTGAGCAGAGTATGAACTTTGCGAACGTCAAGTTTGACTGGTCGAATATGAAGAACACTTACAATTCTTCTTCCTCCAGTAAATCGATCAAGGCCGTGTCCACACTGATGCATGCCTGTGGTGTCTCTGTGTATATGAACTACTCGAGCACTGGATCGGGTTCAAACTATGGTCATGCCTCGTATGCTTTGGTCAACTACTTTAAATATAATCCCAATCTCAGGTTATATTTGAACCAATACTTTACGAGTGATGAATGGGAGCAACTCGTCCAGGAGGAACTGAAAGCAGGAAGGCCGATACTCTTGAGTGGGTCAAGTGATCCTGACGGTGAGGGTAATGTCAGCGGTCATGCCTTTGTGCTCGACGGCAGTGACAATTCTGGGCGTTATCACATCAACTGGGGATGGAACGGAAGCAGCGATGGCTATTTCAAACTGACATCATTAGGGACGAGTGATTTCCATTATACCAACAATCAGTGGATGGTTTGCAGGATTAGTCCCGAGGAGGTAGGACCACGCGAGGATCCCTGGTATGCGGATAAGTTTGAGTTCAATGCTTCTACCCGTGAGATGACCCTCACCAATGTAGGATGCTACTGCGCGGATGCCAATAATTATACGGTAGGGTTTAATGGCTTTATGGGATGGGAACTGAAGGACATCAGTACTGGCAAGTCCAAATATAATTGGGTGGAAGTGAAGGATTTCTTACAACTATATTATTGCTCTAATATATCCCTGACCATTGATGCCAGTATGTTCGAGGAAGGAGCCTCCTACTATCTGTATCCGATCATCGTGGACCAGTCCAAGTCGCGGAAGACCTATATCCGTACGACAGGTGGTAAGACCGACTATTATCTGATACAGGTCAAGAATGGAAAACTCGAGGTGACCGTCAAGGGTAATCCTAGCGTCTCGAACCCGAAACTGAGTTGGGTGTCAGTGACCAGCGACAACCAGAACTTGAACAATATGACGAAGAATGATGTCCTCGTCCTTCGTGCCAAGTTCAAGAATTCGGGTGCGACGGCCAAGGTCAAGACCCGTCTGAGAATCTTTGATAAGGATATGAAAGGCGTGGCTGCGAGTGGTACTGTCACCAAGTCGTTCTCGATGAACTCTGAGACAACAGTTGCTATTGAACAATCTTTGGCGGAACTCCCCTTAGGGCAGTACTACGCTACCATTCAGTATTTAGAGTCCTGGGGCAACAACAAATGGAAATACTCGAAGGACATGCTGATCAGCATCAACGTGAAACAAGAGTCGGCAACTACACCGAAGATCATATTCGTCTCTTCCAATTCTGAGAATAAGGACTTGGAGAATCTGACAACAACGGACAATCTTGTGATACTGACTACTTTCAAGAATACGGGCAAGACGGGTGATGTCAATGTGAGATTCAAGATATGGGATGATAATATGGAGACCGTCAAGATCAGTGATACCTATACCTGTGAATTTCCGAAAGACGAGGAAACGACCATCAGGGCTGAATATCCGATGACAGAAATCCAACCGGGACACTACTATGCCGGCATTCAGTACCAGAAAACCTGGGAGGACGATAAGTGGTATTACCATCCGGATCTGCTGATCTCTTTCAATGTGGTAGCATCTGCACCGGATTTACATTTCGTCTCCGTCAGTTGTGAGAATTCAGACCCCAGCAGTTTGACGCAGGATGACATCCTGGTTCTGAAGGCGGAATTGTCGAACAACGGTCTGACAGAAGACATTGGGACACGTCTCAGGCTGTGGAATGAGAACATGGAAGGCGTGACCTATAGCAGTTCGGAAACCAGAAAGTTCAAAAGAGGAGATCTGACAACGTTCAAGATGGAGTTCCCGTTGAATGAGATCCCCGTGGGGAAGTACAAGGCAACGATCCAGTACTATAACTCATGGAGTAAGAATAAATGGATCTATAATGAAGGCTGTATCATAGACATTAAGGTGCAGCGGGGCACCGACATCATAGGTGTCGAAAACGACGTAGAGAAGAATGGACTCATCTACGACCTCAACGGCAGACGACTCACCACGCCCAGCAAAGGCATTATAGTGGTAGATGGCAAGAAGGTCCTCGTCCGATAGAATTTGAAATCAAATAAATAAAATGAAGAAATCAATCATTCTGGCATCCCTGATGATGCTCGCCATCCAGACGATGGCATTGACACCTTGGAAGAAAGGTGGATTTGAGACAGGTCAGTATCGTAACCTCTTAGTGGAGATGGGTTATAGCGAGACTGACGTCAACGCAAAACTAAACGAAGTGTTTAACGATGTGTTCCGTGGCCCCAACAAGGTGTATTTCGAGGTGGGCGACTCCATGGGCTATGTCTCTGACGTGAAGAACCACGACGCCCGTACGGAGGGCATGTCGTATGGTTTGATGGTTGCCGTACAGTTTGGTGAGAAGGACATCTTCGACCGTCTGTGGCGCTGGAGTAAGAAGTACATGCAGCATCAGGATGGCAACCGCAAGGGATATTTCGCCTGGAGTTGTAAGACGGATGGCACGCGTAATGCCGAGGGTGCTGCCAGCGATGGTGAACTCTATTTCATCACGGCCCTGATCTTTGCCTC
>JAFYPG010000048.1 GCA_017547605.1 Prevotella sp. | reverse complement strand
TACCTAAGTTTATAGTCATATTGGGTACAAATGTACGAAAAAAGGACTAAAAAACTTTTATTGAATAATGTGAAAAACCCATTTTTTCACATTCTTTAACTGGAAAGCGACTGCAAATCCCGAAAATACACGATTTACAGCCGCTTTAGCCCCTATTCATTAAGGTTTCCGCCTACTCCCACTCGATCGTTGAAGGCGGTTTTGAAGAAATGTCATAACAGACGCGATTCACCCCACGAACCTTGTTAATAATCTCGTTGGAAACCTTCGCCAAGAAGTCGTAAGGCAGATGGGCCCAGTCGGCCGTCATGGCATCTGTGGAGGTCACAGCACGGAGGGCGACGGGATGTTCATATGTGCGTTCATCACCCATCACACCCACACTGCGGACGGTAGAAAGCAGGACGACGCCCGCCTGCCATACCTGATCATAGAGTCCCCACTCGCGTAACGCCCTGATATAAATATCGTCAGCATCCTGCAGGATGCGCACCTTCTCTGGGGTGATATCGCCCAGAATACGGACGGCGAGACCAGGTCCTGGGAAAGGATGACGGGTGATCAGATGTTCAGGCATACCCAACTGACGACCCACACGACGCACCTCGTCCTTGAACAGCCACTTCAGCGGTTCACAGAGTTGCAGATTCATCTCCTTCGGCAGTCCGCCCACGTTATGATGGCTCTTGATAACCTTTCCCGTGATGTTCAGTGACTCGATACGGTCTGGATAGATCGTGCCCTGTGCCAGCCACTTCGCATCAGTGATCTTCTTCGCCTCAGCGTTGAAGACCTCCACGAAGTCGCGGCCGATAATCTTGCGCTTCTGTTCCGGATCTGTCACACCAGCGAGATCACTGAAGAATTTTTCTGACGCATCGATTCCAATCACGTTTAGGCCAAGCACCTTGTAATCCTCCATCACCTGCATGAATTCGTTCTTACGTAACATACCGTGATCGACGAAGATGCAAGTGAGGTTATGGCCAATGGCGCGATTCAGTAAAACGGCTGATACAGAGGAATCCACGCCTCCACTCAGACCTAGTATCACACGGTCGTTACCCAACTGTGCTTTCAGTTCTGCCACGGTCGAATCCACGAACGAAGCCGCACTCCATTGTTGCTTGGAACCGCAGATATCAACCACGAAATTCTTTAACAGTTGTTTGCCCTGTAGGGTATGGAACACCTCAGGATGGAACTGTACGGCCCAAATGGGTTGTGTTGTCGAGGCGAATGCTGCATTGACCACGTCCGCCGTCGAGCCGATCACCTTGAAATCACTGGGGATGGCGGTGATCGTATCACCATGGCTCATCCACACCTGCGACTGCTGTTCGAAGTGCTTGAACAGCGGGTTTGAAGTATCCACCGTCTGGAGGTTCGCACGACCGTACTCACGACTATCGGCCTTTTCCACCTTACCGCCAAGGGTATGCGAGATGAACTGCGCACCGTAGCAGATGCCCAGCACGGGCACCTTACCCACGAACTGGTTCAGATCCACCTTAAATGCCTCGGGATCATGGACTGAGTAGGGTGATCCACTCAGGATCACACCGATCACACTCGGATCGTCCTTAGGGAACTTGTTGTAAGGCAGAATCTCGCAGAAGGTGTCCAGCTCACGCACCCGACGACCAATCAACTGCGTCGTCTGTGAGCCGAAATCCAAAATAATAATCTTCTGTGTCATTCTTATAATTGTTTAATCAATGTTTCTGCTTGTTCCAGCGAGTCTAATTTACCAACATCAAGGAGACGGAGGTCCGCCTTCTCATAGCCAAGGAAAGAACACTGTCGACAGTGCTTCAGGTAGAAATCTATCATGCCGAAGCGCGATGGCATCTCCTCGAAGTATGGAAAGACACTCGGCCTTATCACGTGTATCCCGCTGAACGCCAACTGCCTGAACTCACTCAGATCACTGGGGGACTGTCCCCTCACTTCTCCCGTCTCAATGTTCGTCCAACCTCTGAGTATCAGTTCATCATCAAACAACAGATACCGCTTTGTCTTCCGCTGACTGACCAGCAGCAACGCATCTATATCCGCATCCACAGCCGCCGTACTGGCCGCAAAGTCGTAAAGTTTGGCAAGGTTGACATTGCTCAGGATATCCACATTATGAATAAGAATAGGCAAATCCTGTTCAAAGAGCGGCAGCGCTTTCTTGATGCCACCGCCCGTCTCCAACAACCCGTCACTCTCGTCCGAAATACGGATATCAAGGCCAAAGTTGTCATTCTCCTTCAGATAATCGACAATCTGTTGGGCAAAGTGGTGCACATTGACGACGATCCGTTCGAAACCAGCCGCCTTCAATTTCATCACCACATGCCAGAGCAAGGGCTGTCCCCCTACCCTCACCAATGCCTTCGGCATCGTGTCAGTCAGGGGTTTCAGGCGGGTGCCAAGACCCGCCGCGAAGATCATCGCCTGTTTCACGCCTGCAAAATTACGAATAACTCAGCACATATCCAAATCATTTCATATTTTTATGCAGGAAGATAAAGGAAAAGGCCTATCCCCTACGTGCGAGAGAAATCAACGAACAGGAACGTTTGCCTTTTTCGCCATCCTAAACTTTTTCACCACCGCCTTATTGTAGGCCTTCAGCTCAACGATGGTGGCCAGTCCCATCTTAACGCGGAATTCCTGACGGGCCAGGCGCATCTGTTCCAAGAAGCGCTCGCTGGTGTGCAGTTTAGCATAGGCGGCAGCAGCAGCCAAACGGGCAGCATTAACGTCGCTCTGCCAGTGGGCTCCGACGATCAGGCGACTGTCGCCATACATCAGACCACGGGCCAGGATTGTGTCGGCACGATCAGGATTAATCTCCGTCAGCAGCAGGGCAGCACTCCAGCCGAGCAGCGTATGACCAGAGGGATAGGAACCGTTCTTACGCAGAGCCGGCTCTTCGTCAGGCGTCAATGTCGGCTCGTGAAAACGCATGAAGGGGCGCTTGCGCATATAGTAGCGCTTGGGGATCGTACAGATACTGTCGCAGGTAGCCGTACCTTCGCGCAATACCTTATAAATCTCTGGTGTTTCCTCCTTGGAGATCTTCAGGCCGAAGGGCTCGCTGAACTCACGGATAATACACTCCAAACCATATTCCGCATCGCGTATGGCAATGTCGGCACGCTCCTTGTCGTTACGCATTTCCTTACCCCACATATACTGCATGATATCGAAGGCGAAGGCGGCTCCAACAGTGTCTGGGGGAGCCGGGGCCCACTTGATCATGTCGGGCATCTCACTCGTGGTAAAATACGCGTCAACGGGAGTCGTGTCTTTCTGTGCCGAGGCACAAACGGTTGCCATCATCATGACGGCCATCATCATTAACTTTTTCATAAGACTTTTACCTTTTTACTATTTTACTTTCTCTAGAATTTCACTTGGAGACGGGTCTCGAGAATGGTCGCTTCATTATCTGCAAAGCCGCTGCGATTGGTGACCTTTGTCCACGAGGCACGCACGCGCCAGATCATATACTTATTGGGGTAGTAGTTATAGCAGAGCGCCCAGTCGTTGAGGTAGCCGCCATAGACGCCCGCACTAGCATCAGAGAGCGAGGTGTAGTTGTACTGCAGACAGAGCTCCATATTCCCTGGATCAGGTGTGGCGATACCACCGTCGCCCATATTGGGGGCATAGTTACGACCCTTGATGAGACCTCGCAAAGTGACGTATGCACCACTACCTGTAAACGTCTTGAGATTGTTCTCGCGGCTGATGGAATTCAGGAAGTACTGTCCGATGACGGCAAAACGGCCATAGGAGTACATCACCTCGGGCGAGAACTTGTACATCGCCTTCGCATCAGTGACGACGGCCTGCTGGGAGTTCACCTTCGCCACGCGCATCGGCCAACG
>JAFYPG010000047.1 GCA_017547605.1 Prevotella sp. | reverse complement strand
AGCTGGGCTGCGGTATCGGTGCAGGTATTGCAACAATTGGTGCAGGTTTGGGTATTGGTAAGATCGGTGGCAGCGCCATGGACGCTATCGCCCGCCAGCCTGAGGCTACTGGTAAGATCCAGACGAACATGATTCTGACCTCTGCATTCGTTGAGGGTTGCGCCCTCTTCGCTATCGCAGCTTGTGCATTCCTGATCTAAGAGACATTCCTTCAAGTCACAAACTAAAGATAGTTGCGAATGGACTTCAGTAAACTGCCAGCAATCCTCACGCCCGATCTGGGACTCCTGTTCTGGATGCTCTTGGCGTTTGCGGTAGTGTTCTTCGTGCTCGCCAAGTACGGCTTCCCCGCCATCACCAATATGGTCGAGGAGCGTAAGAAGTACATCGACGAGAGCCTGAAGAAGGCACACGAGGCCTCCGAGCGCCTGGAGAATATCAAGCAGGAGGGTGAGGCTATTCTGCAAGAGGCCCGCGACCGTCAGGCACAGATCCTCAAGGAGGCTGCCGAGACGCGCGACGCCATTGTGGAACAGGCTCAGCAGAAAGCCCGTGAGGAAGGAGCCCGACTGCTTGGCGACGCCAAACTCGCCATCGAGCAGGAGAAGAGGGCTGCCATTGCCGACATCCGTCAGCAGGTCGCCACACTCAGTGTGGAGATCGCCGAGAAGGTTCTCCGTCAGAACCTCAAGGATGACAAGTCGCAGATGGCTTTGATCGAACGTATGCTGGATGAGGTTTCTACTGATCAATAAGGTATAGCGTATGGATATAGGAGTCATATCGGTAAGATACGCCCGTGCACTTCTCAAGAGTGCGACGGACGCGAAGATCGAGGATGCTGTCTATACGGAGATGCAACAGCTCGCCAAGAGCTACGTCGAAGTGCCGCAGTTGCGGTTCACGATTGACAATCCGATGCTCTCGAAGGACAAGAAGGAGGCTTTGCTGCTGACAGCCGTCGGCAAGAAGCCCTCCGCACTGACCAAGGCTTTCATTCAGCTCGTGCTGAAGGAGGACCGCGAGGGTGTGATGCAGTTCATCGCCAATTCGTACGTCACGCTTTACCGCCAACAGAAGAATGTCATCCGAGGACGCCTCATCACCGCTGCCGCCGTCTCACCTGCCACAGAGCAGAAGATGCGGAAGATGGTGGAGAGTAAGACTAATGGAACAGTGGAGTTTGAGACCGAGGTGAACCCCGATATCATCGGTGGCTTCATCCTCGAGTACGACAGCTATCGCATGGATGCGAGCGTGAAGTCTCAACTCAACTCAATTCTCACTAAGTTAAGTAAGTAATAATGGAGTTATCTGAAGTTATCTGGAGTTAACAGGCTATCGCCTGTGGAGTTAACAGACATATGATTATGAGCAGTTTTATGGATATAAAGGCATGGCAGTTTGCACATCAGTTTGTGATTGATGTGTACAGACTGACCCGTGAATTCCCTGATACGGAACGCTTCGGGTTGTGCTCTCAGTTCCAAAGAGCTGCTGTCTCAATAGCTGCTAATATTGCCGAAGGTTATAAAAAACTGAGCAAGGCAGATAAACTACGATTCTTTAATATTTCTCAAGGTAGTCTGGAAGAATGTCGTTATTATGTACTCTTGTCGAAAGATTTGAGCTATATCAATGATGATTCTTATGATTCACTAAATGCAGAGATAGAGAAGGTTAGCTGGTATATCAACGCCTATTGCAAAGGCATTATCAACAATAGTGGTATAGCAGACTAATGTCCATTAACTCCCATCAACTCCCAATAATTCCCAATAACTCCCGTAAAAAGAAAACAAATGTCAGATAAGATTAAACCAAGCGAAGTATCCCAGGTCCTGCTCGACCAGCTCAAGGGTATCTCCAACGCAGAGAAGTTCGACGAGGTAGGCACCGTGCTCACCGTGAGCGATGGTGTGGCCCGTATCTACGGACTGCGCAATGCCGAGGCCAACGAGCTCTTGGAATTCGAGAATGGGACGATGGCTATCGTGATGAACCTCGAGGAAGACAACGTGGGTTGTGTGCTCCTCGGTGGTACGTCAGGCATCAAGGAGGGTATGGTCGTGAAGCGCACCAAGCGCATTGCCAGCATCCGTGTCAACGACAACATGCTGGGTCGCGTCATCAACCCGCTGGGACAGGCTATTGACGGCAAGGGTGATATCGATCTGAGCGACGCCTTCGAGATGCCGCTGGATCGTAAGGCCCCTGGTGTGATCTACCGTCAGCCCGTGAAGGAGCCGCTGCAGACAGGTCTGAAGGCCATCGACTCGATGATCCCCATCGGCCGCGGACAGCGTGAGCTCATCATCGGCGACCGTCAGACGGGTAAGACCGCCATCGCCGTGGATACCATCATCAACCAGAAGAGTTTCTATGAGGCAGGCAAGCCTGTCTATTGTATCTATGTGGCCATTGGTCAGAAGGCCAGTACTGTGGCAGCCCTCGTCTCGACGCTGCAGGAGCATGGTGCCATGCCTTACACCATCGTGGTAGCCGCTACCGCTGCCGATCCTGCCGCCATGCAGTACTATGCACCATTCGCAGGAGCCGCCATCGGTGAGTATTTCCGCGACCGTGGTCTGCCTGCCCTCGTCGTCTATGACGACCTGTCGAAGCAGGCTGTGGCCTATCGTGAGGTGTCGCTGATCCTGCGCCGTCCTTCAGGACGTGAGGCTTATCCCGGTGATGTGTTCTATCTCCACAGCCGTCTCTTGGAGCGTGCTGCCAAGATGAACGAACAGCAGGAGGTGGCCGAGCAGATGAACGACCTGCCTGAGTGCATGAAGGGTCATGTGAAGGGTGGTGGCTCACTCACCGCTCTGCCGATCATCGAGACACAGGCTGGTGACGTGTCGGCTTACATCCCCACGAACGTGATCTCCATCACCGACGGACAGATCTTCTTGGAGTCAGACCTCTTCAACCAGGGCTTCCGTCCCGCCATCAACGTGGGTATCTCCGTATCCCGTGTGGGTGGCTCTGCACAGATCAAGTCCATGAAGAAGGTGGCAGGTACGCTGAAGATCGACCAGGCACAGTATCGTGAGCTCGAGGCCTTCTCGAAGTTCTCCAGTGATATGGATGCCGTGACGGCGATGACCCTCGACCGTGGTCGTAAGAACAACCAGCTGCTGATTCAGCCGCAGTACAGCCCGATGCCCGTGGGTGAGCAGATCGCCATCCTCTATTGTGGTGTGCATGGTCTGATGCGTGAGGTGCCCATCGACAAGGTCCGTGAGTGTCAGAACCAGTTCCTCGACAAACTGCGCAGTGCCAACCCCGAAGTCATCGAGACGCTCGCCAGCGGTAAGATCGACGACGAGACCACTGGTAAGATCGAGGCCGTGATGGCCGATATCGCGGGAACCTATAAAGCCTGATAGCCTATGCCCAGCCTGAAAGAAATTAAAGGCCGCATAGCCTCAGTCAACTCCACGCGGAAGATCACGTCGGCTATGAAGATGGTGGCCTCCAGCAAACTCCATCACGCACAGGTGGCAATCCAGAACATGCTGCCTTACGAGGAGTTGTTGGAGCACATCCTCAAGTCGTTCCTTGCAGCAGAAGCCGAGGCTCATACCATCTACGACCAGCCGCGTCCTGTCAAAAGGGCTGCCCTGGTGGTCTTCACCTCTAACTCTTCCCTCTGTGGTGGTTTCAACGCTAACGTCATTAAGATGATGACGCAGGCCGTCGATAAATACGCCTCGGAGATCGGACGTGAGAATGTGGAGATCTATCCCATTGGCCGTAAGGTCTATGAGAAGGCAAAGAAGATGGGCCTGAACGTGCAGGGAGAGTTCTCTGCCTTGGCAGATAAGCCCAACGTGAATCAGTGTATTGACATTGTGATGGAACTCGGAGAAAAGTTTTATGAAGGTAAAATCGACAAGGTAGAACTGATCTACCATCACTTCAAGAGTGCCGGTTCACAGATTCTTACTCGGAAAACCTTTCTGCCCATCGACATCGAGTCGGAGTTGAAGGCTGACCACGAGCGCGACCTGACGAGCATCATCGCCACAAAGGAGTCGCAGGAGTATCTCAAGAAACGTGGAGAGCGTGAGGTCGAGAAGCAGCAGGAGGAAGTGAAGCCGCTCAACGATAACTTCATCGTCGAGCCCGACATGAACACCGTGCTTGTAGAACTCTTGCCAAAGATGGCCCATCTGATGTTCTATACGGCCCTGCTCGACAGCAATGCCTCCGAGCACGCCGCCCGTATGGTGGCCATGCAGACGGCCACGGATAATGCAGACGAACTGCTGCGGCAACTCAACTTGCAGTACAACAAGAGTCGCCAGCAGGCGATCACCAACGAACTGCTCGATATTGTCGGCGGTTCCGTCAACAACTAAAGAAAGAAGGCTTGCAACATTTGCAAGCCTTCTTTCTTTTTGCAAGCCTTCTTCTATTTAGAAATTCACGCCGATTGTCGCGAAGAACATCCCCGTGTGCGAAGTGTCGAAGTAGTCGCGGCTGATGTTTGCCAGACCGAAGTCGTAGCCTAACTCACCATAGAGATGATCGAACTGGATGCCACAACCTAATCGGAGACCAGCGTCAAACCGCTGAAATCCCTCGTCATCGAAAGAACTGTATGCTTT
>JAFYPG010000046.1 GCA_017547605.1 Prevotella sp. | reverse complement strand
CGTCGTGCGCGCCTTTATCTTGTTCAGGTGATCCGCATGCTGGAGGAGATCGGCACGGGTGGTGCAGGTTTCCGCTTCGTCTATGGAGCCTTCTTGCAAGAGGCCTCCGAGCGGACTGGTATTGCTGAACTGAACGACTATTCCCTTCGTATCACAGAGATTGGAGATATGTGGCGTGATTTTGGCTATAAGGCCTCCAAGGTATTCAAGCGCCGCGCTGGTGAGAGTTACACCTACGACGACCTGGCCGACATGCTTGAGAAGATTAGTGATGCAGAACGGTCGTTCTTCCTTGATTTGTTGAAAGCAGTAGAACGATATATCAAATGAAGTCAAGATTTCATACGATTCTTCTTGTTCTTCTAATGGCCGTGAATGTCCAGGCCTATAAGTTGACACCTTATATCCCACAGGAGAATCCGACAGGAACAGCCGTCATTGTCTGTCCTGGAGGCAGTTATTTCTGGCTTGATAAGGCCACAGAGGGAGATGGCGTTGCAGAATGGCTCTGTCAGAATGGTATTGCTGCCTTTGTGTTGGAATACAGTCATGGAGGGTGGGGGGCCTTTGCCTTTCATCTCCGTACGAAGGGACGTAGTTTCCCTGCCGGTTTCGATGATCTGCGTGCAGCCCTCGACAGTGTCAGGAGCCATGCCCAGGAATATGGTATCAGGGAAGACCGTATCGGATGTATGGGATTCTCTGCTGGTGGTCATCTGGTGATGCATGCGGCAGAGCAGTTGGCAGGTACACCGTCCAGTCCGTTTTTCGTAGCACCGATGTACCCCGTCGTGTCCATGACTCATCCCTGTACCCATAAGCGGTCGCGTAGGGGACTGTTGGGTGAAACCTCTTCACAGGCCCTGAAGGATTCTTTGTCGTTGGAGAACCATGTTCCCTCCAACTGTCCGCCTGTCTTCCTGATGAACTGCAACGATGATCCGATCGTCCACTATCACAATGCCGAACTGTTGGATTCGGCCCTGACCGTCCGTCAGGTGCCCCACCATTATGAGCATTATCAGACAGGTGGTCATGGTTTTGGTGCTACAGCCGGGAAAACCACTGAGGAGGCTATCCAGTGGAAGGAACGGTTTCTGGCTTGGCTGAAGGAACTGGTTAATTAGAAAAGATGATGGTAAGGTTTTTCTTAAACATATATGATTATCTTCAGAAGAGGCGTAGGCTGTGCATGGGTCTGATGTTTGCCTGCATCGCCATCCTGCTGGCCATGATGGCCTCGCTGAGATATAACGAGAATATCTACGATTTCCTCCCTGTCAGTGGCAATGAGCAGAAGGCCATTACCCTGTATCAGGATATCTCGGGTGGTCAGCGCGTCTTCGCCATGTTCAAGCATAAAGATGGTGATACGGAGAACTCCGACCGTCTGACAGAGGCTGTCGATTCCTTTGCCCAGGGCCTGCAACCGATAGTTGAGCGGGGACATATTACAGATGTGACCTCACAGGT
Source organism: Prevotella sp. (assembly GCA_017547605.1). GTDB lineage: Bacteria > Bacteroidota > Bacteroidia > Bacteroidales > Bacteroidaceae > Prevotella. The sequence continues at coordinate 7,459 of JAFYPG010000046.1, read as the reverse complement.
TGATTTCGAGAAGGTGATGGGTATCACCAGTTTCGTCTATGAGAATATGCCGCTGATGTTGCGTGATTCCGACTATGTGCGTATGGAACGTCTGCTTTCTATGCCAGGATATGTCGAAGATCAGTTGGCCAATGACGTGCAAAGCATCATGATGCCCGCCACGGGCTTCTTCACGTCGAACATCAGCAACGATCCGTTAGGACTCTTCTCGCCGATCATCAGCAGGTTACAGTCTCGTCAGTCGTCCATGCCTGTGGATATCGACAATGGTTATATCTTCTCGGAAGGGAAGAAGTTTGCCATTGTGATCATGGACTCTCCATTCGGAGCCATGGAGTCTGCCAACAACAGTATGCTTGCTGGTGAGGTTGACAGTGTGGCCCAGCAGACGATGCAGGCCATGCCCGATGTCGAGGTGGCCATTACTGGTGCGCCCATCATTGCCGTTGGAAATGCTACTCAGATCAAGAACGACAGCTACTGGGCGATCTCCATCTCCGTCACACTCATCATCCTCTTGCTGGTATTCTCCTTCCGCAAGGTCAAGCACCTGCTGCTGATAGGTGTGGCCATCATCTTCGGATGGCTCTTTGCCATGGGCTTCATCGCCGTGATGAGGAGTGATGTGTCCCTGATCGTCTTGGGAATAGGTTCTATCATCATCGGTATCGCCGTCAACTATCCGCTTCATTTCGTCTTGCATACCGACCATGGTGGTACGGCGCGCGAGGTGCTGAAGGAGATGGTCTCACCGTTGTTGATAGGTAATATCACCACCGTTGGTGCCTTCGCCAGTTTGATGCCGCTCGATGCGCCCGCCTTGCGCGACCTTGGTTTCTTCGCGGCCTTCATGCTGATAGGTACCATCCTCTTTGTGCTGGTCTTCCTGCCTCATCTGGTGAAGCAGAGGGTTCAGGCAGAGGAGGAGCATCTGTCCTTCGGCAAGATCTCATCCATGTCGCCTGACCGTCATCGTTGGTTGCTGTGGGTATTACTGATATTGACAGTCGTTTTCGGCTACTTCAGTCTGGGAACCTCTTTCGATACGAACATGCACCATATCAACTACATGACCAAGGAACAACAGGCCTTGTTGGATGATATGAAGGCCTCGGCAGGCATCAGTGACACCTCCAATGTCTATGTGGTGACAGAGGGTGAGACGTGGGATCAGGCTCTGAGTCAGAGATCCCGTATCGCCCCGTTGCTGGATAGTCTGAAAGCCGCTGGCGCCTTGAAGACATGTTCTGATGTGACGACGTTTATCTGTTCGAAGGAAGAACAGCAGCAACGTATCGCCAGATGGAACACCTTCTGGGAGCAGCATCGCGAGAAGGTGTTGTCAGAACTGAAGCAGAAGGCTCCCCGGTATGATTTCAGTATGGATGCCTTCGACGGTTTTGAAGAGATCATCAACCGTTCTTATAGCCCTCAGCCGTTTGAATATTTCGAACCTATCCAGTCTGTCCTGCTCGACAACTCGTTCAGTACCAGCACAGGCATCCGCTCCGTAGTCGATGTGCTCGATGTGAGTAGTGAGGATATGGACCAGGTGGAGACTGCTCTGAATGAAAGTTTAGGAACGGATGGCTATGCTTTCGACTTCGTGGGCATGAACAGTGCCATTGCCGATTCGCTTTCCGATGATTTCAACTATATCGGTTTTGCCTGCGGATTCATTGTGTTTATCTTCCTTTGGCTCTCGTTTGGCAGACTGGAACTCAGTCTGTTGGCGTTCTTACCGATGGCCATGGGCTGGCTCTGGATATTGGGTATCATGTATCTTTTCGGCATGCAGTTCAATATCGTCAACGTCATCCTCGCCACGTTTATCTTCGGACAGGGTGACGACTATACCATATTTATTACTGACGGACTGATTAATGAGTTCGCATACCACAAGAAACTCTTACCATCCTATAAGAACAGTATTGTGATCTCGGCCCTGATCATGTTTATCGGCATGGGATCGCTCATCGTGGCCAAGCATCCTGCGCTTCACTCACTGGCAGAGGTGACGATCGTAGGTATGTTCACAGTCGTTCTGATGGCATGGATCGTACCGCCCTTGGTGTTTGGGTGGTTGGTAAAGAATGAGAATGAGGTACGCAGGGTTCCTGTCACCATTAGCCAGTTTGTTCGTACCACCTATTGTGCATGCGTCTATCTCTTTGAGTTGTGCTATGGTTGTCTGTTTGGTATCCTCATCCGTCTGATCCCAGGGAACAAGAGTAGCCGTGAGGCATGGTTCCACCGGGTTATCTGCAAGTCGATGCGTGCAGACATCAATCATATCTGGGGCGTCAGCAATTTCGTCCGTAACGAACATGGAGAGGACTTCAGTCGTGGTAGTATTATCGTCTGCAACCATCAGTCGATTCTTGACCCCGTGTATCTGTTGGCATTGGATCCACATATTCTCGTGATGGTCGGTGGTAAGGTGTGGAAGAACCCCATCGTACATTGGATGTTCAAGTTCTCGCGCTTCTTCAATGCCAACGAGCCCCTGGAATCCTTGAAAGACGATATTGCCAAGGCCGTAACCGATGGCTATAGTGTCGTGGTATTCCCAGAAGGCCAAAGAAACGAGGAGGAGATAACGCGATTCCATCAAGGTGCCTTCTATCTCGCCCAGGAAATAGGTGCGGACATCTTACCTATGTATATACACGGAACCAGTCATGTGATGCCAAAGAGCAGTGGGTTTGCTACCCGTGGACGTGTGGATGTCGAGATAGGGGAGCGAATCCCTGTCGGACAACTGGCATCCTTTGGAGATACGAATCTGGCTGTTGCCCGTTCTTTCCGTCAGATGTATAAGAGTCACTTCGATTTACTCAAGCGGGATATAGAGACCACCCATTATTTCCATCATTATATAATAGGTAAATATACCTATAAGGGTTATGGCATAGAGCGCGAGACCAGGCAGTTGCTGAAACGGCATGATGACTTCAGCCAGTGGATTGATGGCTATCAGCCCACGAATCCGTCATCTAATATTGTATCTGTGATAGATGCTGGCCATGGACAGTTCTCCTTACTCTTTGCCCTTGTTCACCCGGAACTTGAGATCCACTCCTATGCCTTTGATGGAGATGATGCGGCTTTGCTTGCTGCCTGTGAGCCGAAGCCGTCGAACCTCCATGCCCATTATTCTGAGAATGAACAGGTGGCACTGGAAACAGCAGGCGACAGCAACATGATCCTGTTGCCCAGTCTGTTGGGGAATCTCAAATAGAATAGCATATAAATAACCAATAAAGAATGAATAAGTATAATCCTTCACAGTTCGACGATATCCGTCCCTATTACGACAGTGAGATACCTGCAGCGATGCAGCGTATTGTTGAGAGCGACTTCTTCGGACTGTTGTGTACCTATGTTTATCCTGGTCGCAGTCAGGAAGATGTCAAGAAGATGATGCTCTCTTTCAAGACGATCCGCGACTTTCAGTTGGAAGTGATGTTTCGTGTCAACGAACAGGTGATAGCCCGTTCCACCACGGCGTTTACCTATAGTGGTATTGATAAGTTGGATCCCAAGAAGCAGTATCTCTTTGTCAGCAACCATCGCGACATCATGCTTGACGCCTGTCTGTTGGAGTATCTATTGGCCAAGAACGGGCTCGATACGACGGAGATCACCTTTGGGGCCAACCTGATGTCATCGCCACTGGTGATTGATATTGGCAAGGCCAACAAGATGTTCCGTGTGGAGCGTGGTGGAAATATGAAGGATTTCTATCTGTCATCGAAACACCTGAGCGACTATATCCGTTACGTGTTGACCGAGAAAGGACAGAGCATGTGGATTGCCCAGCGCAATGGACGTACGAAGGATGGTAGGGACCAGACGGATCAGGGTATCATCAAAATGTTCTGCATGAGTGAGCCGTCAGACAAGATCAAGGCCCTGTCGGAACTGAACATCATCCCCGTGTCTGTCAGTTACGAGTGGGAGTCGTGCGACGTGCTGAAGGCACTCGAACTCTATGAGTCGCGTTTCAGTAAGTATATCAAGAAACCTGGCGAGGATCTGAACAGTATCCTGACAGGTATCACCCAGCCAAAGGGTAGGGTGAACTTCACCTTCTGCGATCAGGTCACGGAGGCAGAACTCCATCAGTTTGACTGCTGTACCAACAACGAGTACCATCGTGCTGTGGCCCAGTTGCTTGACAAGCGTATCAACGCTGCCTATCAACTGACGCCCAACAACTATATTGCGCACGACCTACGCTATGGTCAGCAGATCTACAGGAACCGTTATACGGATGCTGAGCGTGATGCCTTCCTGGAACATATGGAGGAACTGAACTCCTTCGATATCTCTGAGCCAGATGTGCTGAAGGATATCTTCCTGGGTATCTACTCCAATCCCATTGATGTGAAGGAATAGAAAAATGTAAGCGAAATCGTAATTTTTCTTGCAAAATATTTGTTTATTTCATGGAAAAGTAATACTTTTGCACCCGAAAACGAAAAAAACGAGAAAGATGTCAAAGTTGAATGCATACTTTTACGGCTATTACTTTTACTTTGCAAGCAATTGTGAAGCGGGAAGTTGCGTATAATTCAACTTATGACTGAGAAGAAATAATAACAAGGTCCCGCTTCACCCAGGTGAAAGCGGGACTTGTTTTTGAAGTGAAGCGTGAAAAGTTAATAGTGAAGAAAAGAATATGAAGAGAATTGCCATTCAGGGAATCCAAGGTTCGTTCCACGATATCGCGGCGCACCTGTATTTCGAGGGAGAACAGATACAGTTGATTTGTTGCTCAACCTTCGAACAGGTATTTCAGAACATCAAGCAGGATCCCACGGCTATTGGCATGCTGGCCATCGAGAATACGATTGCGGGTTCACTGCTGCACAACTACGAGTTGTTGCGCGACAGCGGCACGACGGTGGTAGGGGAGCACAAACTGCACATCTCGCACTGCATCTGTTGTCTGCCTGAGGATGACTGGGACACGATCACGGAGGTGCACTCTCACCCCGTGGCTCTCATGCAGTGCCGTCAGTTCCTGGCTCAGCATCCGCAGTTGAAGAATGTGGAGGCAGAAGATACCGCAGGTTCGGCACAGATGATTGCCGAAGGTCAAAAGAAAGGCTGGGCTGCCATCTGTCATGCGGAGGCTGCAAAGCTTTATGGTCTGAAAGTGCTCGAGGATCACATCGAGGACAACAAGCACAACTTCACCCGTTTCCTCGTGGTGTCGAATCCCAACAAAGCCGATATGCTGCGCCCCCTGTTGGAGACCAACAAGTCGAGCATTGTATTCTCACTGCCCCACGAGGAGGGATCGCTCTCTCACGTGCTCGCCATCCTCTCGTTCTACAAGATCAACCTCACGAAGATTCAGTCGCTGCCCATCATCGGCCGTGAGTGGGAGTACCTGTTCTATGTTGATGTGATGTATGATGACCTGACGCGATACCGTCAGAGTATCGATGCGATCATCCCTCTGACGAAGGACTTGAAGATTTTAGGAGAATATAAAGACGGGAAACAGACAAATTAGGAATTAGAAATTAAGAATTATGATTACCAAGATACAACCTGCAGAGCGTTTATCGCTCGTTAGTGAATACTACTTCAGCCGTAAACTGAAGGAGGTGGCTCAACTCAATGCTGAGGGCAAGGATATTATCAGCCTCGCTATCGGTAGTCCTGATATGCCACCATCGGAGCAGACCGTTAATAAGTTATGTGAGGTGGCTCATAATCCCAATGCCCATGGCTATCAGCCTACGGGAGGAACACCAGAACTGCGTGAGGCGATGGCCGGTTTCTACAAGCGTTGGTACAACGTCGATCTCGATCCCAAGACAGAGGTGCTGCCACTGATTGGCTCCAAAGAGGGTATCCTCCACGTGACGCTCGCCTTCGTGAATCCTGGCGACGAGGTGCTCGTGCCCAATCCCGGCTATCCCACCTATACCTCTTTGTCCAAGATCTTAGGCGCGAAAATTGTGAACTACAATCTGCGCGAGGACAATGGTTGGCAGCCTGATTTCGAGGAATTGGAGCAGATGGATCTCTCACGTGTGAAACTGATGTGGACCAACTATCCCAATATGCCGACAGGTGGCAATGCCCGTATGGAGACCTACGAGCGACTGGTGCAGTTTGCCAAGGCGCATGGCATTGTGGTGGTCAACGACAATCCTTACTCCTTTATCCTCAACGAGCATCCTATGTCGCTCTTGCAGGTGCCTGGTGCCAAGGACTGCTGTATCGAGTTCAACTCGATGTCGAAGAGCCACAACATGCCTGGTTGGCGTGTGGGTATGTGTATGGCTAACGCCCAGTTTATCCAGTGGATCATGAAGATCAAGTCGAATATTGACTCTGGTACCTTCCGAGGCATCCAACTGGCTGCTGCTGAGGCGCTTCACAATGCGGAGGAGTGGCATCATGAGGCGAATATCGAGACCTATAGTCGTCGTCGTCAATATGCAGAACAGATCATGGATGTCTTAGGCTGCACCTACGACAAGAACCAGGTAGGTATGTTCCTCTGGGGTAAGATCCCTGAGAAATACGCTGATGTCGAAGACCTTACGGAGAAAGTGCTCCACGAAGCCCGTGTCTTCATCACCCCAGGTTTCATCTTCGGCTCCAATGGCAAGCGCTACATCCGCATCTCGCTCTGCGCGAAAGAAGAGAAAATACAAGCCGCATTAGAAAGAATCAAAAAAGCAATATAGATATGGAATTAGATTTAGCACCACTGAATTTACCGAGTGACAATGAACGTCCCTTCGTGATTGCAGGCCCTTGCTCTGCAGAGACTGAGGAACAAGTGATGACAACGGCCAAGGAACTGGCGATGGAAGGCTGCCACAACTTCCGTGCCGGTGTGTGGAAACCCCGTACGAAGCCAGGTGGTTTCGAGGGTCATGGCGAACCTGCCCTGAAATGGATGAAGCAGGTGAAGGAAGATACCAAGATGCTCGTCTCTACGGAGGTGGCTACGCCAGAGCACGTGGAACTGGCCTTGAAGTATGGCATCGATATCCTGTGGATTGGTGCCCGTACGTCGGCTAATCCTTTCGCCATGCAGGCCATTGCCGATGCTCTGAAGGGCGTGGATGTGCCTGTGTTTGTGAAGAACCCTGTGAACCCTGACCTCGAACTCTGGATAGGTGCTTTGGAGCGTCTGAACCAGGCAGGAGTGAAGCGCTTAGGTGCCATTCACCGCGGCTTCTCCAGTTACGAACAGAAGATTTATCGTAATGCACCTATGTGGCAGATTCCCATAGAGTTACGTCGTCGTATTCCTGAACTGCCACTGATCAGTGACCCTTCACATATCGGAGGTCGTCGCGAACTGGTGGCTCCGCTTTGTCAGCAGGCCATGGACCTGGGCTTCGACGGTCTGATTGTGGAAAGCCACTGCGATCCTGACAAGGCTTGGAGCGATGCCAAGCAGCAGGTGACGCCTGATGTG
>JAFYPG010000045.1 GCA_017547605.1 Prevotella sp. | reverse complement strand
TGACGGAACATGGTGTGGAAATTCTGACATACTAATGGATATATATATATTAGGTATAGAGAGTTCGTGCGACGACACGTCGGCAGCCGTGCTGAAGAACGGTATCCTGCTGTCGAACGTGACAGCCTCGCAGGCTGTGCACGAGGCGTATGGTGGCGTGGTGCCTGAGTTGGCCTCACGGGCGCATCAGCAGAATGTGGTGCCCGTGGTGGATCAGGCCATCAAGAAGGCTGGCATCACGAAGGAACAACTCTCGGCCATTGCCTTTACCAGAGGACCCGGACTGATGGGGTCGCTGCTCGTGGGCGTGAGCTTTGCGAAAGGTTTCGCACGTTCGTTGGGCATCCCCCTGATCGACGTGAACCATCTGCAAGGGCATGTGATGGCGCATTTCATCAAGGAGTCGGAAGACGACACTAACCAGCCGCCTCTGCCGTTCCTCTGTCTGTTGGTGAGTGGCGGTAATTCGCAGATCGTGAAGGTGAATGCCTACAACGATATGGAAGTGCTGGGACAGACCATCGACGATGCGGCAGGTGAGGCTATCGACAAGTGCTCGAAGGTGATGGGACTCGGCTATCCTGGTGGTCCGATCATCGACAGGTTGGCGCGTCAGGGTAATCCTAAAGCCTACACCTTTGCAGAGCCCAGCATTCCTGGTTTGGACTATAGTTTCTCAGGTCTGAAGACCTCGTTCCTCTATTCCATGCAGAAATGGGTGGCCGAGGATCCTGATTTCATCGAGCATCACAAGGAGGATATTGCCGCCTCACTGGAATGGACGATCGTGGATATCCTGATGAAGAAACTGAAGAAAGCCGTGAAACAGACGGGCATCAAGCATGTGGCCGTGGCTGGTGGCGTGAGTGCCAACAACGGACTGCGCAATGCTTTCTACGATGCACAGAAACGCTATGGCTGGACGATCTATATCCCGAAGTTCAGTTATACGACGGATAATGCTGCCATGATCGGCATCGTGGGTTATTATAAGTATCTCGACAAGCAGTTCTGCAGCATCGACGCCCCCGCATTCAGCAAAGTAACATTCAAATGACTTTAAAACATAAAAAATTAAACAATAGATATGGATTTTGAGAGTAAGGTAATAAGTCGGGAGATCAGTGAGATCCTCTGGGAGACGGAGAAAACCGTCAGTACGGCAGAGAGTTGCACGGGCGGACGCATTGGTGAGGCGATCATCGCGGTGCCTGGTGCATCGAAGTATTTCAAGGGTGGTATCATCTCGTATATCGATGAGATCAAGGAGAACCTGTTGGGTGTAGATCATCAGCTCTTGGAAGAGAAAACGGCTGTGTGTGAGGAAGTTGCCATCGCCATGGTGAAAGGTGCCTGTAAGGCACTGAACACGGATTATGCCGTTTCGGCCACGGGATTCGCAGGACCCACCGGAGGTACGAAGGAGATCCCCGTGGGCACCATCTGGTTGGCCGCTGGCAGTCCGGAACATGTGATGACTCTGAAAGTGGAGGAAGACCATGGGCGGGATATCAATCTTGCCATCGCCACGAACAAGGCCATGGAACTGTTTTTGGCCTTCCTGAAGGAGGAAAATGCCCCTCGTCCTGTGCGTGAAGGTTAAAAAAGATTAATTCTTCAGTTTTCCGTTCTTGCAATGATTTGAATCTCAGGGAAAATGTGTACCTTTGCACCCTGTTTGGAATAAGTAAGTGTAAATCACAAGTAAAAAGTAGATAGAAATGTCTAAGATTTGTCAAATTACAGGAAAGAAGGCACAGATCGGTTGCAATGTGTCTCACTCAAAGCACCGCACGAAGAGAAGCTTTGACGTCAACCTTTTCAGCAAGAAGTTCTACTATGTAGAAGAGGGTTGCTGGATTCAGCTGAAGATCAGCGCTGCTGGCCTTCGCATGATTAATAAAGTAGGTCTTGACGCTGCTCTGAAGCAGGCTGTTGCCAAGGGCTTCGTCGATTGGAAGGACATTAAAGTGATAGGAGATTAATAACGATGGCAAGCAAGAAAGCAAAGGGTAATCGCGTGCAGGTGATCCTGGAGTGCACTGAGCATAAGAACAGTGGTATGCCCGGAACCAGCCGTTATGTGACTACGAAGAACCGCAAGAATACGCCCGAGCGTATGGAGCTGATGAAGTATAACCCCATCCTGAAGAAGATGACTCTTCACAAGGAGATTAAATAATACGACTGAAGTATGGCAAAGAAAACCGTTGCTACCCTCCATGAAGGCTCAAAGGATGGTCGCGCTTACACAAAGGTAATCAAGATGGTGAAGAGCCCCAAGACGGGTGCTTACATCTTCGATGAGCAGATGGTTCCCAACGAGGACGTTCAGAAATTCTTCAAGAATTAATCAGTATTCTTAGATAAAAATGAGAGGTTGCAAGTAATTTGCAGCCTCTTTTTTTGTAGATTTCATCGAAAAATATTACCTTTGCAGTCGTAATATATTGCAATATGGGAATATTTGGATTTTTCAATAAAGAAAAGAAGGAGACACTTGACAAAGGACTGGAGAAGACCAAGACAAGTGTGTTTGATAAACTGACGCGTGCCGTAGCCGGTAAGTCGAAGGTTGACGACGATGTGTTGGACAACCTGGAGGAAGTGCTGATCACCAGTGATGTAGGCGTTGATACGACGCTGAAGATCATCGAGCGGATCGAGGAGCGCGTGGCGCGTGATAAGTACGTCGGTACGTCGGAACTCAATGCCATCCTGCGCGATGAGATCGCTGAACTGTTGGCTGAGAATAATACCGAAGACAATGATAACTGGGATCTGCCGGGCGACCATAAGCCCTACGTCATCTTGGTGGTAGGCGTGAATGGTGTGGGCAAGACCACCACCATCGGTAAATTGGCCTGGCAGTTCAAACAGGCGGGTAAGAAGGTGTATCTGGGTGCTGCCGATACGTTCCGTGCCGCTGCCGTGGAACAACTCTGTATCTGGGGAGAACGGGTTGGTGTGCCTGTGGTGAAACAGCAGATGGGCAGTGATCCCGCCAGTGTGGCTTTCGACACCCTCTCCAGTGCCAAGGCCAACGGGGCTGATGTCGTGCTGATTGATACGGCTGGTCGTCTGCATAATAAGGTTGGTCTGATGAACGAGTTGAAGAAGATCAAGGACGTGATGAAGAAGGTACTGCCCGAGGCGCCTGATGAGGTGATGCTCGTGCTCGACGGCTCCACAGGACAGAACGCCTTTGAACAGGCCAGGCAGTTTGCTGCCGTCACGCAGATCACGTCACTGGCCATTACGAAACTCGACGGTACGGCCAAGGGTGGTGTGGTGATTGGTATCTCCGACCAGTTGAAAGTACCCGTGAAGTATATAGGGCTGGGCGAGGGGATGCAGGATCTGCAACTCTTCAACAAGCGCCAGTTTGTGGATTCGCTGTTTAATATTGAGCGTTGAACATTAAATCCTAAACATTAAATCCTAAACATTAAACATTAAACATTAAATTGAAGACCATAGACATCATATCACTCGGATGCTCGAAGAACCTTGTTGACAGTGAGGTTCTGATGGGACTGATGGAAGCCAATGGCTATCAGGTTACGCACGATAGTGAGGATCCCCAGGGCGAGATCGTGGTCGTCAATACCTGCGGCTTCATTGCTGATGCCAAGGAGGAGAGTATCAATACCATCCTTGAGTTTGCGCAGGCCAAGACGGAAGGGCGCATTGAGAAACTCTTCGTCATGGGTTGTCTGTCAGAGCGTTATCTGGCAGAATTGGAAGCAGAGATTCCTGAAGTCGATGGCTGGTACGGCAAGTTCAACTATAAGCAGTTGTTGAAGGATCTTGAAGGAGAACAGTTTGAGGCCTGTGAGGGGAAACGGCATATCACGACACCCCGCCATTATGCCTATGTCAAGATCAGTGAGGGTTGTGACCGCCATTGTGCCTATTGTGCCATCCCGCTGATTACGGGTCGTCATCAGAGTCGTCCAATGCAGGAGATACTCGACGAGGTACGTCAGTTAGTGGCAGACGGTACGAAGGAGTTCAATGTAATTGCCCAGGAACTGACCTATTACGGTATAGACATCGACGGCAAACAGCATATCGCCGAACTCATCGAGCGGATGGCCGATATCCCTGGGGTGGAGTGGATCCGTCTGCACTATGCCTATCCGACACATTTCCCATGGGATCTGCTGCGCGTGATGCGGGAGAAGAAAAATGTCTGTAAGTATCTGGACATCGCCCTCCAGCATATCTCCGACAATATGCTCCAGAGAATGCAGCGCCATGTGACGAAGGCGGAGACCTACGAACTGGTAGAGCGTCTGCGTCGGGAAGTGCCTGGTATCCATCTTCGTACGACACTGATGGTGGGCTTCCCAGGAGAGACGGAGGAGGACTTCGAAGAACTGAAGGAATTCGTGAAGTGGGCCCGTTTCGAAAGGATGGGGGCTTTTGCCTATTCCGAGGAAGAGGGTACCTATTCAGAACAGCATTATGAGGATGATGTGCCAGAGGACGTGAAACAGCGCCGTCTGGATAAGATCATGCGCATCCAACAGAATATCAGTGCGGAACTGGAGGCAGAGAAGGTCGGTAAGACCCTCAAGGTCGTGATCGACAGACGGGAGGGGGACTACTACGTAGGACGGTCGGAATTCTGTTCTCCGGAGGTGGATCCTGAGGTGTTGATTCCAGCCTCTGAACGCGACCTGACCATTGGCGCATTTTATGACGTGCTGATTAAGGACTCGGAAGAGTTCGACTTATACGGTTCAACAATCAATGATACAATATGACGAACAAAGACTTTATCTCAGAATTAGCGCAGCAGACGGGTTACTCGCCCGAGGATACGCAAAAGATGGTGAATTCCATCGTGGAGGCGATGGGAGATCATTTCCAGGAAGACGGTTCGGTGCTTGTGCCGACTTTCGGAACTTTTGAAGTCAAGAAGAAACTGGAGCGGATCATGGTGAATCCTTCCACAGGACAGCGCATGTTGGTACCACCTAAATTGGTGTTGAACTTCAAACCAAACGCCAACTGGAAAGAGCGTGTAAAGAATGGAGGGAATGAATAATGGCTAAGATGACGATTCAAGATATTTCCAAGGTGCTCATGGAGCGCAATGGACTGAACAAGAAAGTGGCAGCCGCCTTTGTTAATGCCATGTTTGATGTTATCCAACAGGCATTGGAGCGTGACAGGATCGTGAAGGTCAAGGGTCTGGGTACGTTCAAGATCATCGATGTGGATGACCGTGAAAGTGTGAATGTCAATACGGGTGAGCGGGTGCTCATTGAGGGACATGACAAGATTACCTTCGTGCCTGATGCCTTGATGAAAGAACTGGTGAACAAACCCTTCTCGCAGTTTGAGACTGTCGTACTGAAGGATGGTGTAGATTTTGACTCTGTCGAGACACCCCAGGATCAAGAAATGTCGGATGATAACGCCGAATCATCGATGCCTTTGGTGGAATTCGGAGATAGTATCAATATCAAACCTGTGATCTTGGGTATCATCAAAGACCAACCTGTCGAGAAACCAGTTGAAAAGCCTGTCGAGAAACCTGCTCCAGAGCCGATGCCTGAACCCGTTGAGGAACCTGTGGCCGAACCCATGGCTGAATCGCCTGTTGTTGAGGAGTCTGCAATCGAAGATCCTGTGACTGAGGAACCTGTCGTGGATAAGCCAGTTGGGGGTGAACCTACTGAGGCGGAAACTCCCATCGAAGATGAGGCTCCAGTTGAAGAAGACACGTCCGAAGGAGAGCCGTTCTCTTGGGAGGAAGAGGAATCCTCCAGTAAGAAATGGCTGATAGCTCTGATTGCTGGATTGGTGGGGCTTATTGGCGGCTATTTCCTGGGCAGTTATTACCCGTTATCTAACTTCCTTTCACAAGAGAAAGTGAAAATTGAGCAACCAGTCGTAGCTCCAGAATTGCCTGATACCCTGGAAGAAGTGCTGGAACCTGTGGATACCACAACGGCTGTTGTCACTTCAGAAATTCCTAATGCAGAGCCTTCCCAGCCCGTAGAGGTCAAACAGACCCAACAACAGGATGACGATACCGATAAATATGCGGCTATGGATGTTCGGGTACGTACAGGCGCATACAAGATAGTGGGTACAGACCATATCGTCAAGGTCAAGGAGGGTGAGAATCTCGTTAAGATCGCCCGTCGTGTCTTAGGTCCTGATATGGAGTGCTATCTGGAGGTTTATAACGGTCTCAAAGCCTCTTCGGAACTGAAGGTCGGACAGGAAATCAAAATCCCGAAACTGCAGTTGAAGAAGAAAAAGAAGCCCCAGACTGTGAATGAATAGGGAAAGAATGAAAAAGTTTCTTAAAACTTAGGTTTTGGGAAACTTTTTTAATATAATTTAGACAGGTAAATGCGTGGATAATCCTATTATTTCACTACTTTTGCGGTCAAATTGAGAAAACTAAAAAAGAGTAAATATTATGGCAGAAGCTATTGACATCCGTGAGTTGAATATCCGGATAGAACAACAAAGTGCATTCGTGACAAATCTGGTGACAGGCATGGACCGTGTCATCGTAGGACAGAAGCATCTCGTCGATTCACTACTGATCGGACTGTTGAGTGACGGACATATCCTATTGGAAGGTGTTCCCGGTCTCGCCAAGACCTTGGCTATTAAGACCCTTTCGCAACTGATTGACTCTGATTACAGCCGTATCCAGTTTACACCTGACCTGCTCCCTGCCGATGTCATCGGTACGATGATCTATTCGCAGAAGGATGAGAAGTTCCAGGTGAAGAAAGGTCCGGTCTTTGCTAATTTCGTACTGGCAGATGAAATCAACCGTGCCCCGGCGAAGGTACAGAGTGCCTTGCTGGAAGCCATGCAGGAGAAGCAGGTGACGATAGGCAGCAGCACGTTCCAACTCCCCAATCCATTCCTTGTGATGGCGACACAGAACCCGATAGAGCAGGAGGGTACCTATCCGTTGCCTGAGGCTCAGGTCGATCGTTTCATGCTGAAAGTGGTGATTGATTATCCCTCTTTGGATGAGGAGAAGAAGATTATCCGTGAGAATATCGCAGGAGAGATGCCCACAGTGACACCTGTGACGACGGCGGAAGAGATCCTGAAGGCTCGTAGTGTGGTGCGCGAGGTCTATATCGATGAGAAGATCGAGCAGTATATCGCCGATATCGTGTTTGCCACCCGTTATCCTGACCGTTATGGTCTGAAAGACCTGAAGGATATGATCTCCTTCGGAGGTTCGCCCCGTGCCAGTATCAATCTGGCCAAGGCTGCCCGTGCCTACGCTTTCATCAAGCGTCGCGGTTATGTGGTACCTGAGGATGTGCGTGCTGTGGCTCATGACGTGCTTCGCCATCGTATCGGTCTGACCTACGAGGCTGAGGCCAGCAATATCACCAGTGAGGAAATCGTTTCGAAGATTATCAATAAGGTAGAAGTGCCTTAAACATTGAAGATTGAACATTGAAGATGGAAACATCTGAGATCATCAAGAAAGTCCGTAAGATCGAGATCAAGACCCGTGGTTTGAGCTCGAACATCTTCGCAGGTCAGTACCATTCTGCCTTTAAGGGTCGGGGTATGGCCTTCAGCGAGGTGCGCGAGTATCAGTTCGGTGATGATGTCCGTGATATCGACTGGAATGTGACGGCCCGTTTCCACCGCCCCTACGTCAAGGTGTTCGAGGAAGAGCGTGAACTGACAGTGATGCTGCTCATCGATGTCAGTGGCTCGTTGGACTTCGGTACACAGAAGCAGATGAAGCGCGACATGGTAACGGAGATTGCTGCCACTATTGCCTTCAGTGCCATCCAGAACAATGATAAGATCGGTGTGGTGTTCTTCTCTGACAAGATCGAGAAATACATCCCTCCCAAGAAAGGCCGTAAGCATATCCTCTATATTATCCGAGAGATGCTCGACTTCCAGCCGGAATCGAAGCGGACGGACGTGAAGCAGGCTGTGGAGTTCTTATCGAGCGTACAGAAACGTCGTACAACGGCCTTTATCCTTAGTGACTTCTATGTCCGCAATGATTTCCAGCAGTCGTTACAGATCTGTAACAGGAAGCACGACGTAGTGGCTATACAGGTCTATGACCAGCGTGCCAAGGAACTGCCTGATGTTGGGCTGATGAAGGTCGTTGACGCGGAGACTGGTTTCGAGCAGTATGTGGATACTGGCTCCAAGCGTCTGCGTCAGGCCTACCATAGATATTGGATGAACCGTCAGGCAGAACTGATGGAGACTTTCAATAAGAGTAATGTGGATAACGTGAGCATTGCCACCAATGAGGATTTTGTAAAGTCCTTGCTGATGCTGTTTAAACAAAGAAGTTAATGAAAAAGTGTTTACTCCTTATAGCATTGATCGCCAGCGTTTTGTCTGTTAAAGCGCAAGTGTCTGTAGAGGCAGTGATTGACTCTATCCAGATCTTTGTCGGACAGCAGGCTCATGTGACGTTGACGGCCCATGCCAAGGAAAATGCGAAGATAGAGTTCCCACAGTTCAAACCTACGGAGTACATCACCCCAGGTGTGGAAGTACTGGCAAGACACGAACTGGATACGAAGCAGCAGGACAATGGCTTTGTAGCCCGATCGATGGTCTATACCCTGACATCCTTCGACGACACTCTCTATTATCTCCCGCCCATGACGGTGAAGATAGATGGTAAGGCCTATAAGAGCAAGAGTCTGGCCCTGAAGGTGCTGACCATAGAGGTTGATACCACCAATGTGGAACAGTTCTTCGGACCAAAGGACGTGCAGGATAATCCCTTCCAGTGGAGTGACTGGAGCCTGTCGTTCTGGCTGAGCGTCATACTGTTGGTGCTGTTGGCTCTTTGCTATTACCTCTATCTGCGCTTGCGTGATAACAAACCCATTATCAGTCGTATCCGTATCGTGAAGCGTCTGTTGCCACACCAGAAGGCTATGAAGGAAATTGAACAGATCAAGGCCGACAAGATGGTGGCTTCAGAGAACTCCAAGGAATACTACACCAAACTGACGGATACGCTCCGTAAGTATATCGAGGAGCGTTATGGCTTCAACGCCATGGAGATGACCAGCAGTGAGATCATCGAGAAACTGATGGCAGTACAGGATGAGAAGGCTTTGTCGGAGTTACGCCATCTGTTCTTGACGGCCGATCTGGTGAAGTTCGCCAAGTATTCGACGTTGATCAATGAGAACGATCAGAACCTCGTCAATGCTATCGCGTTCATAGACCAGACGAAACAGGAGAATGAACCCGTGGAGGAGGTGGTAAAGCCGCAACTCTCGGAAGAGGATCAGCGTTCACAGAAGGCACGGCGCGTCCTGAAGATTGCCATCGCCGCTGTTTCCATAGTGTGTGTACTGCTCTTTGCCTACGTGTTGTTTACGCTCTATCAGTTGTTATATTAAAAGGAAACCCATGGAATTTGCCAATAGAGAATATCTGCTTTTGCTCTTGCTTCTCATACCATATATCATCTGGTATGTGATGTATAGGAAGAAGACTGAGCCGACGATGCGGATGAGCGACACCTTCGCCTTCCGCTATGCGCCGAAGAGTTGGAAGGTGGTACTCATGCCGCTGTCCATGTTCCTTAGGATACTGGCCTTTGTGATGATCGTGCTGGTGCTGGCTCGTCCGCAGACGCAGAACTCCTGGAAGAGTGAGACGGTGGAGGGTATCGATATCATGCTGGTGATGGATGTATCTACCAGTATGCTGGCAGAGGATCTGAAGCCCAACCGCATCGAGGCAGCCAAACAAGTGGCTTCGGAGTTTGTCGTCGGACGCCCCAATGACAATATCGGACTGACGATCTTTGCCGGTGAGTCGTTCACCCAGTGCCCGATGACGACGGATCATACATCTTTGCTGAATCTGCTCCAGAATGTGCGCACGGATATTGCTGCCCGTGGACTGATCGAAGACGGTACGGCTATCGGCATGGGACTGGCGAATGCCGTCTCTCGCCTGAAAGAGTCCAAGGCAAAGAGTAAGGTGGTGATCCTGTTGACTGACGGTAGTAATAACCGTGGTGACATCTCACCGATGACGGCGGCAGAGATCGCCAAGAGTCTCGGCATCCGTGTCTATACCATCGGTGTGGGAACGAATAATGTGGCACCTTACCCGATGCCTGTGGCCGGGGGTGTGCAGTATGTGAATATCCCTGTGGAGATTGACACGAAGACACTCGGTGAGATTGCTGTTGCAACGGAAGGTGACTTCTATCGTGCTACGAATACAAAAGAATTGCGCAACATCTATAAAGAAATCGACAAACTGGAGAAGAGCAAGCTGAACGTGAAGAAGTTCAGTAAGAAGTATGAGGCCTATCAGCCTTTTGCCCTGGCTGCCGTCATCGCCCTGCTGTTGGAGATTCTGTTGCGTATAACCATATTCAGGAGGATACCATAAAAGGTAAAAAGTAAGAAGGTAAAATGTTCAGATTTGAAGATCCTATATATCTCTACCTGTTAGTGCTGATTCCGATATTGGCACTCATCAGGTTCATCTCATACAGGAACCAGAAGAAACGGCTCCGTAAGTTCGGTGAGCCTGCATTGCTGAAGGAACTGATGCCCGATGTGTCGCGCTTCCGTCCTTCTGTGAAGTTCTGGATTCTGCAAGGCGCACTTGCCCTCCTTATCGTCATGTTGGCCCGTCCGCAGTTGGGTACGAAGATCAGCCATGAGAAACGGGTGGGTATCGAGACGATCATCGCTATGGATATCAGTAATTCCATGCGGGCAGAGGATATTGTGCCTAACCGCTTGGATCGTAGTAAGATGATGGTGGAGAATCTCGTTGACCATTTCTCCAATGACAAGATCGGTTTGATAGTGTTTGCGGGTGATGCCTTTGTGCAACTTCCTATCACGAGCGACCACGTCTCCGCCAAGATGTTCCTGTCGAGCATCGATCCTTCGATGATTGCCACTCAAGGAACGGATCTCGCCAGGGCTATTGATATGGCTACCCATAGTTTTACGCAGGAAGAGGGCATCGGCAAGGCCATCGTGGTGATCACTGACGGTGAGGATCATGAGGGTGGAGCCGTGGAGTCTGCGAAAGCTGCCAAGGATAATGGGATGCGTGTCTATGTCCTTGGTGTCGGTTCTGTCAACGGTGCGCCAGTCCCCATTCCAGGCACGGGTGACTATATGAAGGACAATGCGGGCAATACCGTCATGTCTGCCTTAAATGAGGATATGTGCAAACAGGTTGCTCAGGCTGGTGGCGGTGCCTATATCCATGTAGAGAATAACAGTGCGGCTCAGGACCAGCTTGACAATGAACTGGATAAGTTGGCTAAAAAGGAGACAACTGCAACGATGTATAGCGAGTTTGACGAACAGTTCCAGGCTTTCGGTATCCTGGCTTTGCTGTTGTTAATCCTTGAGATTTGTATTTTTGACCGCAAGAATCCGTTACTGAAGCATCTCTCACTCTTTGGCAATAAGAAAAAGGTGGTAACGGTGTTGCTTCTGCTGATGACTATCACAGCTGTTGCCCAGACGGATCGTCAGTATATCCGTCAGGGAAACAAGCAGTTCCATCGTGGTGACTATCCTGGTGCAGAAGTTTCATACCGTAAGGCTGTGGAAAAGAATCCTAAGAATCCGCAGGCTGCTTTCAACCTGGGTAATGCTCTGATGGCACAGAAGAAGGACTCTGCTGCCGTAGAGCAGTTTGAGAATGCAGCGCGTCTGGAGACGAATCCGCTCCGTAAGTCCCAGTCTTATCATAACATGGGTGTGATTTGTCAGACACATAAGATGTATGGTGAGGCTATCGAGGCGTATAAGAATGCCCTTCGTCTGAATCCTGATGATGATGAGACGCGCTATAATCTGGTACTCTGTAAACATCAGAAACAGAAACAGGACCAGAACAGGCAGAATCAGGATCAGCAGAACAACGACGACAAAAAGAAAGACGATAAGAAAGATCAGCAGAAGCCTGAGGATAAAAAGGATCAGCAAGATCAGAAACAGCAGGAACAGCCCAAGCCCCAGATGAGTAAGGAGAATGCCGAGCAGTTGCTGAATGCAGCGATCCAGAATGAGAAACAGACGCAGGACAAAATGAAGAAAGCCCAACAACAGCCCCAGCGTCGTAACCTTCAGAAGAATTGGTAGAAATGAAACGACTAACGACGATATTAGGTATGATAATAGCCGTAACAGCGGCTATGGCACAGACACTCACAGGTGTTGCTCCCTCGCATGTTGCTGCGGGTGAGCAGTTCCGTCTCACCTATACTGTTAATACGCAGGATGTCAGTGATTTCCGTGCAGGTGATATCCCTGATGGTCTGGAAGTGCTGATAGGTCCTAATCGCTCCATGCAGTCGAGCTATCAGATGATCAATGGTCATACCAGTTCCTCTTCTTCCATTACCTATACTTACATCGTCAGGGCCGCCAAGAACGGAACTTTCAGCATTCCTCCTGCCCATGCTGTTGTTGGTGGTAAGAGTATCGCCTCCAATACCTTGACTATTAAGGTGAGTGGTTCTGCTCCGTCAAATTCCGGTGGTTCCAACCGCCAACGTTCCAATGATGACGGTGAGATCAGGGATGCAGGTAGCCAGATCTCCGGTTCGGATCTCTTTATCAAGGTGAGTGCCAATAAGAAACGTGTGCACGAGCAGGAACCTATCCTGCTGACATATAAGGTATATACGCTGGTAGGACTGACAAGCCTGCGTGGTGATATGCCCGACCTGAAGAGTTTCTATACCCAGGAAGTGGATCTGCCGCAGCAGAAGAGTTTCTCCATAGAGACCTTCAATGGGCGTCCTTATAAGACTACCACATGGAGTCAGTATGTGATGTTTCCTCAGATGACGGGCAAGTTGGAGATCCCGAGCATCACGTTTGAAGGTATTGTGGTACAGCAGAACCGGAATATCGATCCTTTTGAAGCTTTCTTCAATGGTGGTTCTGGTTATGTTGAGGTGAAAAAGAAGATTCAGGCACCAGGCATAGAGATTCAGGTGGATCCGCTGCCGGAGCGTCCGGCCAATTTCTCTGGTGGTGTTGGAACGTTTACCGTATCTGCCCAACTAGACAAGACAGAGGTGAAGGCCAATGATCCGGTTTCCATGCGTATCATTGTCAGTGGTATGGGTAACCTGAAACTGATTAAGCAGCCTGTGGTGAACTTCCCTAAGGACTTTGATAAGTACGAGCCGAAGATCACGGATAAGACGAAGTTGACCTCCAATGGTATTGAAGGTTCGATGATCTATGATATTCTTGTGGTACCGCGTCATCAGGGCAAGTATGAGATTCCGCCAGTAGAGTTTACTTATTTCGATACATCGGCAAATGCCTATAAGACCATCAAGAGTGAACCATTTGTACTCGACGTGGCCAAGGGCTCTGGTGCCGGAGCTGTGAACGACTTCTCTGGTCAGACAGACCTGCAGGAGTTAACCAAGGATATCCGCTATATCAAGACAGGAGACACTCGTCAGCATTCACTCGATGAATTTTTCTTCGGCTCTACAGGGTATTGGATCTCCATGGGCGTATTAGCTCTGATATTTGTTTCCTTGTTCGTTGTCTTCCGTCAGCGGGCTATCGACAATGCCAATGTCACTAAGATGCGTGGCAAGAAGGCCAATAAGGTTGCCACGAAACGCCTGAAGAAGGCTGCACGTCTGATGGCTGACAATAAACCTGGGGAGTTCTATGATGAGGTGCTCCGTGCCTTGTGGGGTTATGTAGGTGATAAACTGAATATCCCTGTAGAGCAACTGTCCCACGATAATATCAGTCAGCGTCTTTCTGAACGAAGTGTAGGTGATGAGACAGTAAACCAGTTTATTGGTGCTCTTGACGAATGTGAGTTTGAACGTTATGCACCAGGTGATCCTAAGGGTAATATGAATAAGGTATATGATAAGGCTATCAATGCCATTGAGAAGATAGAAGCCACGATGAAGAAAACAAAGAAACCAGGACACATGGCGACAAAGATGGTATTGGTATTGACCATTTGTCTCACTTCTGCGACGGAATCACATGCCGTTACCAAGGTTGAGGCTGACAGTGCTTATGCCCGTGGAGAGTATCAGCAGGCTATTAAAGACTACGAGGCTCTTCTGAAACAGGGCGCTTCTGCCGATCTATACTATAACCTGGGTAATGCCTATTACCGTTCGGAGAATATCACACGTGCCGTACTCAACTACGAGCGTGCCCTGCTGCTCTCGCCAGGCGACCGTGATATTCGTTTCAATCTCCAGATTGCGCAGTCGAAGACCATCGACAGGATTGTACCTGAGTCGGAGATGTTCTTCTTCACTTGGTACAGGTCACTTGTGAATCTGATGAGTGTCGATGGGTGGGCACGAACATCATTGGTTTCTTTGTCATTGGTTATCATCCTTCTGCTTGTCTATCTCTTTTCCGACCGTATATGGCTTCGGAAGATAGGTTTCTTTGGTGGCTTCGTACTGCTCGTGCTCTTTATATTGAGCAATGTCTTTGCCTGGCAGCAGAAACAGAACCTGCTTTATCGCAAGGGTGCTATCGTGATTACTCCGTCGGTAACGGTCAAAAGTACACCGGCCAGCAATGGTACGGATTTGTTTGTTCTTCATGAAGGTACAAAGGTCACGATTACTGACGGTTCGATGAAAGGCTGGAAAGAGATTCGGATTGCTGATGGTAAGGAAGGTTGGCTTGAGAGTAAACAATTAGAAGAAATATGATGGTTGGGCTACTGGACATACTCATGGACGCTCAGGGAACCCTCCCTATGTTGGAATCGCTTGACAGGGATCTCCTGTTGATGGTCAATGGTAGTGATTCCTTGTATCTCGACCGTGTGGCTCATGTGCTCACGACGGCACTGACATGGCTTCCGCTCTATATCAGTCTGTTTGTTATTGTACTACGGAATAATGATAGTTTCCGTAAGGTTCTGATGATCCTCGCTGCAGCAGGCCTGTGTGTGCTGTTGGCTGGCACCGTGGATGATTTGATCGTGAAGCCGACAGTAGCCAGATGGCGTCCTACACATGATCCCGTCATTGGTGCCATGGTGGATGTCGTCGATGGCTATAGGGGAGGAAAGTATGGCTTCTTCTCCGCCCATGCATCCAATACATTCAGCATCGCCATTTTCTTTTGCTGGCTTGTGAGGAGTCGCCTACTCTCAACGGCTATGATTATTTGGTCACTGACGAATTGTTGGACGCGTCTATATCTTGGTGTCCATTTCCCTGGCGATATCCTTGTAGGACTGACATGGGGCTTTATCGTTGGCTCAAGTGTCTATTACATGTTTTATAGACTAACAAGGAGCATGAACTCAGGACGGCGACTGATCTCCTCACAATATACGGCCACTGGCTACCAACGTTCAGATTGCAATATACCTGTTACCGTACTGGCCTTCACATTAGTTTATGCCCTGATAAAGTCCTGTATTCTATGAGCGATCCCAAGCATATCCGTATCAGTGAATATAATTACCCGCTGCCTGACGAGCGTATCGCAAAGTTTCCAGTTGCCAGACGCGACCATTCTAAACTGTTGATCTATAATCATGGTGAGGTGGGGGAAGATGTGTTCTATCATCTGCCAGAATACTTACCAGAACATGCTTTGATGGTGTTCAATAATACGAAAGTGATTCAGGCAAGAATGCATTTCCGTAAAGATACAGGTGCACTCATTGAAGTTTTTCTGTTAGAACCAGCAGATCCATCAGATTATGAACTGATGTTCCAGACCACGGATCGTTGTTCATGGTACTGTCTGGTTGGTAATCTGAAGAAATGGAAGGAAGGTTCGTTGACGAGAGAATGCATCATTAATCATTTACCATGCATCATAAAAGCTACGCGCGGCCCTGTTCATGGTACCAGCCATCGCATCGATTTCGAGTGGACGGGTAACTTCTCCTTTGCGGAGATCATCGATGCTATGGGCGAACTGCCTATCCCACCATATCTTAACCGTGAGACGCAGGAGAGTGACAAAACCACCTATCAGACGGTCTATTCTAAGATCAAAGGTAGTGTGGCAGCCCCGACTGCCGGGTTGCACTTTACACCAGAAGTACTGGCCGATCTTGATGCTCGTGGTATTGATCGCGAGGAATTGACGCTCCATGTTGGTGCAGGTACGTTCAAACCTGTAAAGAGTGAGGAGATAGAAGGTCATGAGATGCATACAGAGTTTATCAGTGTGCGGAGGGAAACTATCCAGAAACTGATCAACCATAAGGGCTGTGCCATAGCAGTTGGCACCACCAGTGTCCGAACCCTTGAGAGTCTCTACTACATGGGCTTAAAAGTGATGCATCATCCTGATCTCACGGAAGCCCAACTCCACGTAGCCCAATGGGAACCTTACGAAAAAGTGGAGAGTGAAGAAGTGAAGAGTGAGGAGGCTTTGCAGGCATTGGCTGGGTGGATGGATACGCATCACCTTGAAGTGCTTCACTCCAGTACCCAGATTATCATTGCTCCAGGCTATGATTACAAGATTGTCAAGATGCTTGTGACGAACTTCCATCAGCCACAGTCCACCCTCCTGCTATTGGTGAGTGCCTTTGTCAAAGGTAACTGGCGTGTCATCTATGATTACGCCCTTGCGCATGATTTCCGTTTCCTTAGTTACGGAGATTCTTCGCTTCTGATTCCCTAAATGAAATAGAAAGCGGGTGAGATAAGTCTCACCCGCTTTCTGTTTATTGATGCTGGTCGCGGAGCAGATCGTTGACCGTCTTCACTGGGTTGAAGGTGCCGAGTGGCACTTCCACAAAGACGGTGCTCCAGTTGCTCATGGCACCATTCCATAGACCCGGTAACTCCAAGGCCTTCAGTTCTTTACCAGACTTTGATTTAGAAGAGATAAAACCAGTGGTCTTGTCCACGAAGTCGGGCAGGTTGAAAGGCTTTCCTTTATAGTCCTTCACGGCACAGACAAGATCCACGGGGTTGAAGTGGGTGCCCTGTGTGAACATCTTCATATAGGCCTCGTTGTTCGTGTCGATCTGGCTGCTTTCGAGAATCTGAAGACTGACAGTACCATCCTGATTGTAGGTAAGGAACGGGCCACCACCAGGTTCTCCAACATTCTTCACGACACCGCAGACGCGCATCGGACGGTTCAGCTTCTTGCGCAGGTAGTCGGCATCCACCTTGTTGTTCTTGGCATCTGTGCAGAGGTTCTTGGCGACAAACTCGGCTATTTCCTTGAATTGTGCCTCGGATGCACCGGCATCCAGTATCCTCAGATATTCAAAGGCCTGTTTCTGCAGGGAGACAAGTACACCGGCGATGACCTGTTTCCACTCCACCGTTTCTGGCTTCAGACGGTCGGGCACGACATTGTCGATATTTTTGATGAAGATGACATCGGCCTCAATCTCATTGAGGTTCTCGATGAGTGCACCATGACCACCAGGACGGAACAGTAGTGAACCGTCATCGTTGCGGAACGGGGTATTGTCGGTGTTGGCTGCAACGGTATCTGTCGAGGGCTTCTGTTCAGAGAAGGTGATATCATATTTGATGCCATACTTCTTGGCGAATGAGTCAGCCTTCTCAGCCACCTTTGCCTTGAAGAGTGCCATGTGCTCGTGAGAGACCGTGAAATGAACATGGGCTTCACCGTTAGAGGCAGCATAGAGGGCTCCTTCTACAAGATGCTCCTCCATCGGGGTACGTGGTCCTTCGGGATACTTATGGAACAATAGCAGACCCTTTGGCAACTGACCGTAGTTCAGTCCTTCGGCCTTCAGCATATTGGCGGCCACAGCCTTGTACTTACCAGCAGCAATCAGTTCCTTGATGCCCTTGCCTTCGTTCTTCTGACAGGCAGCATCCAGTGCCCCATAGAAGGCGAACTTCTCAATGCTGTCGAAATACTTCTTTTCGAAGTCGGTGGTGGGTACATCATAGTCTGCATCAACAAAGGCAAACATATTCTTGAACATACGACTGGCGGCGCCAGAGGCAGGCACGAATTTCACGACGCGCTTACCTTCTGCCTTGTAAGCATTCCAGATGTCCTCATACTTCTTGCGCTCATCGGCATTGGGTGCGATGATACCGCGTCCGATACCTGCGGCGGCTTCCAACTTCAGGAAGGGGACACCGGTTTTAAACTCATTCAGTTGATTTTCAATCTGCTCTTGGGTAATTCCCTTCTGAGCAATCTGTTTCAGGTCTTGCTGTAATAACATAATCTTGGTAATTTGAATTGTTTCTTCTGCAAAAATACAAACTTTTCTTCAAAAATGCACATTAATTCCAAGAAAATTGTATCTTTGCAAGGTAAAAACTGGATTTATGGCAGATTTGTTCACTTTCACATACGAGGAAAAGAAGAAAATGGCAGCCCAGACGGCAGGGATCCTGGAAGAGGAGATCGGTCTGAAGGGTGATGCCATCCAGGCCGTCCATCTCATTCCTGAGATAGAGGAGGGCCATCTGTCGATGGAGGAAGTGGAACGGCAATATGGCGGACAGGTGGTCCGGATCTTGCATGGACTGAACCGTATCCAACAGCTCTATCAGAAGAATCCTGTTATCGAGAGTGAGAACTTCCGGAATCTGTTGCTCTCCTTTGCCGAAGATATGCGTGTGATCCTCATTATGATTGCCAATAGGGTGAACCTGATGCGACAGATCCGTGATACGAAGGATGTTAGTGCGAAGATGGAAGTCTCGCAGGAGGCAGCCTATCTCTATGCCCCATTGGCTCGTAAGCTCGGCCTCTACAAGTTGAAGAGTGAACTAGAGGATCTGTCATTGAAATACATGGAGCATGATGCCTACTATCTGATCAAGGATAAACTGAACGAGACCAAGGCTTCGCATGACGCCTATATCGAGGCCTTCATCAAGCCTGTCGAGGAGAAGATCAGGGCGGCCGGTATCAAGTGCCATATCAAAGG
>JAFYPG010000044.1 GCA_017547605.1 Prevotella sp. | reverse complement strand
TGCAACGTGGAGAGTATCGTAGAGGGCGAGACACCACTCTGCTTACACTTGGCCACATCGACATGAACCATGTACTGCGGATAGTTTGGGTTATAGGAAGTCTGAGCCATCTGGAACTCCGGACGCTTGTTAAGCTCAGCAATGAAATCCTTCACGATATTGTAGAACTTCGTGAGATTACCACCTGTACGGTCCTGCATCACGAGTGAGATACCCGAGTTGGCTGAGAAGCCAGGAATCATAGGCGGTGAGAAGGCGAGGATTGAAGCATCCTTGATATGGGCAGTCTTGATGAAGATCTGGGCGGTGACACCCGTTGCATCATACGGATTCAGGAAGAAACGGTAGATACCGTCGCCCTGCCAGAGTCCGCTGATCTTCCACCACAGTCCCTTCTGACGCTCTTCAAACGGCTTCAGTTTGATAACGAACGTAGCCTGGTCTGATCCAGAACCAGCGATGAAGTTATAACCCTGGATCTGCTCACGGCTCTGGATAGCCGGATCAGCAGCCAAGATAGAATCGACCTCGTTGATCACCTGACGTGTGCGTGCCACGGAAGTAGCAGGCGGCATGGTAATGGTACAGAACATGGTACCCGTATCCTCATCAGGCACCAGACCACTCTTGGTAGTGAACATCATCACTGCCATCACCACGATACCGATGACAACGGTCAGGATAATAGCCAACGGCTTGCGAACCAACTTCTCAAGAATGTTCTTATACTTTACAGTAGTGGTTTCGAATGCTGTATTGAATGAAGCATGGAAACGATCAAGGCGCGACATCTTCTTCTCGTGACCCTCTGCATCGTGGGGCTTCAGGAATACGGCACAAAGGGCAGGCGACAGTGTCAAGGCGTTTAGAGCCGAGATGATAATAGAGACAGCCATCGTCACACCGAACTCGCGATAGAACGTACCACTGGTTCCACCGATGAACGATACAGGCACGAACACGGCTGCCATCACAAGGGTAATGGAGATGATAGCACCAGAGATCTCGTTCATGGCATCGATTGAAGCCGTGAGTGAAGACTTGTATCCCTGATCAAGTTTAGCATGAACGGCCTCCACCACCACAATAGCATCATCCACCACAATGGCAATAGCCAAGAGCAAAGCAGAGAGCACCAACAGGTTGACGGAGAATCCCATCACATTGAGGAAGAAGAAGGTACCAATCAGAGATACAGGTACGGCAATCAACGGGATGAGCGTAGAGCGCATGTCCTGCAGGAAGATATAAACCACAAGGAACACGAGTGCCAGCGTCATGAAGAGGGTGAACACCACCTCCTCGATAGAGGCATATAGGAACTCGGTCACATCATAGTTAATCTTATAGATCATGCCCGGAGGGAAGAGTTTGGCCTGTTCCTCAAGTTCTTCCTTACACTTCTTGGCGATATCGTTGGCATTAGAGCCAGGAATCTGCTGTACCATACCCAGCACTGAAGGAACGTTGTTGTTCCTCATCGAGACGCTGTACATCAGACCACCCAATTCGATCTTGGCAATATCCTTCAACTTCAGGGTAGAACCATCCGTCTTGCTCTGAACGATGATATTACCGAACTCCTCAGCCGTCTTCAGACGACCTGTATAGCGCAGTGAGTACTCGTATGCCACATTTGACTGCTCACCAAAGGTACCAGGTGCAGCCTCAATGTTCTGCTCTGACATCAGGGCAGAAATATCGCTTGGCATCAGACCATGCTGCTTCATCACATCAGGCTTCAGCCAGATACGCATCGAGTAGGTCTTCATACCAGGGCTCTGCACATCGCCCACACCCTGAATACGCTTCAGGGCAGGAATAATATTGATGTTGGCATAGTTCGTCAGGAACTGGTCATCGTAACGGCCGTCAGATGTCAAGGTGTACATGATCACCTGAGAAGACTGACGCTTCATCACCGTCACACCGACACGTGTTACCTCGGCAGGCAGCAGGGACTGAGCCTGAGACACACGGTTCTGTACGTTGACGGCACACATATCGGCATTCATGCCCTGACGGAACATAATCGTGATCTGTGCCGAACTGGATGAAGCAGTCGAGGTCATATAGTCCATTCCTTCCACACCGTTGATACTCTCCTCAAGCGGTGTGATCACAGAATTCTTCACGGTCTCGGCATCAGCACCAGGATACTGCGTGTGAACCACGACAGTAGGCGGCGCAATATTGGGGTACTGCTCAATAGGCAGCGACACCAGACCGATGAAACCCAGCAGCACAATGACGATGGAGATCACCGTCGAAAGTACCGGGCGTTTGATAAATGCTGTAAAAGTCATATTTCTAACTCTTCACTTTTAACTTTTCACTATTCACTTCTCTTACTTTTTCATGGCACCCACGATGTCACCAGCACTCATGGCCTTGTTCTGCTCCTGAATCTTCTGCTGGTATCTCTCCGGCGTGATAGGCACAATCTCCATACCATCGGTAAGTTTGGTGATACCATTGGTCACGAACTTGTCGCCCAGTTTCAGACCTTCCGTCACAATGTAGTTATTACCATCGTTCTGGGGATCAACCTTAATCTCAGTATATTTCACCTTGTTATCCTTGTCGAGCAGATAGACGAAGAGTTTATCCTGCACCTCCGATACACAACTCTGCGGAATGATAATGGCATCGTTGTTGCTGTGGGGGATGACAATCGTACCAGAACCACCGCTCTTCAGCAACTTCTCCGGATTCTGGAATACGGCGATCATCTGTACGGAACCCGTAGCGGCATCGATGACACCGCTCATCTTCGTCACCGTTCCCTCCAGACCATAAAGCGTGCCGTCAGCCAACTTCAGCTGAACAGCAGGCATATCCTTGATGGCACCATTCAGGCCACCGGTACTCTTGCCCATCTCCAACACATCCTTCTCAGTCATTGAGAAATAAACCTCCATGGAACTGATGTTAGACACAGTGGTCAGCGTGTTGTTGGCACTCACCAGCGTTCCGACCTTATAAGGCAGAGAACCCACGACACCTGCAGCGGGACTCTTGACAAAGCAATAACTCAGCATCTCCTTGGCAGATGCCAACGATGCCTGGGCCAAAGACAGACTGGCCTTAGCCTGTTCGTACTGATTGGTAGCCGACTGGAGTTCGAAATCTCCGATGACACCGTTCTCGTGCAACTTCTGAGAATTCTCAAAACTCAGTTTGGCGGTATTACAGGCAGCCTCAGCCGTGTTGACAGAAGCCTGTGCCTGACGCACCTGAGCCTGATAAGTCACATTGTCGAGAACGAACAGCACCTGTCCCGCACTTACCGTCTGACCTTCCTTCACATTCACCTGGGTGATAAAGCCCTGAACCTTCGGATGAATCTCCACATCCTGTACGCCCTTAATCACTGCAGGGAATGTAGTCTGCATCGTTGTACTCTGGGCACCTACGGTTGTAACCGGGAATTCATTGTCACCGAAACTTGGACGGCCTCCGCCACCACCACAAGAAGCCAATAGCATCGTTGCGGCAGCAAACATCAAAATCTTTTTCATCTTTATACTTATCATTTAATTTGTAAATTCGATTCTTCCACGAAAAAATACGGTGAGAAATTCAGTTATCGAAGTGCAAAGTTACACAAAATATATCTTACGATATATCTTGACACGGACAATTTTAACAAAGTTTATTGGCTATTATGGTTTTTATTCTTTCACCAGTCCCATCTTGCGGGCCTTTTCCATCAGCAACAGCATCAGAGGCTCGCGTTCGTTCTCAACCTGATTATCGAGAACGGCATCCTTTAGGTACTGTTTCAGCACGCCTACCTCACGACTGGGCTTCAGACCGAACATCTCCATGATCTCATGACCATCAATCACAGGCTGAAGCAAGCGTACATAATCCTTTTCCTTCAGGTCTGCCAGTTTTTCACGTACCATCCGGAAGTTCTCGAGGAACAGTTTTTTGCGCACCTCATTTTTCGAGGTGATATCCGCTTCACAGAGTGTCATCAGATCGTCGATGTCCTCCCCCGCATCGTTCAACAGACGGCGCACAGCACTGTCGGTCACCTCTTCATCGGCAATGGCGATAGGACGCATATGCAGTTCCACGAGTTTCTGCACATACTTCATCTTCACATCCATCGGGAGCATCAGGCGACGGAATATCTGAGGCACCATCTTCGCCCCTATCAGATTATGGTTATGGAAGGTCCAGCCGATGGCGGGATCCCAGCGTTTCGACTTTGTCTTGCCGATGTCGTGCATCAGTGCACCCCAGCGCAGCCAGAGGTTATCCGACTTTCCAGCCACATTATCCAATACCTCCAGCGTATGATAGAAATTGTTCTTGTGCGCACGGCCATTCTTCTGCTCCACGATGTCGAGGGCCGCCAGTTCCGGCAGGATGATATTGAGCAGTCCACTACGCTGCAGTTCCACAAACCCCTTGCTGGGCAAGGGCGAGAGGATGATCTTGTTCAGTTCGTCCTTGATGCGTTCACCACTCACGATCCTGATTCTGTTGGCCATCCGCTCCAAAGCATCGAAGGTCTCGTCTTCTATCCGGAAGTTAAGTTGAGTGGCAAAACGGATACAGCGCATCATCCTCAAGGGATCGTCGGAAAACGTGATGTCTGGTTCCAAAGGTGTGGCAATAATACCGTCTTCGAGATCAGCCAGTCCATTGAAGGGATCGACCAGTTCACCAAAACGGCCTTTGTTCAGACAGATCGCCATCGCATTAATGGTGAAGTCGCGACGGTTCTGGTCATCTTCGAGTGTACCATCCTCCACAACAGGCTTACGTGAGTCGTGACTGTAACTCTCCTTACGGGCTCCCACGAATTCCACCTCGTACTCCACACCCTTTTGACGGAATTTCACCTGGGCCGTGCCGAAGTTACGGAACACAGAGAGATGCGCCTTCCTTCCCACCATCCGATTCAACTCCTCTGCCACGGAGATGCCACTGCCCACGACCACCACGTCAATATCGTTTGAGGGACGCTCCAGAAAGATATCACGGACATATCCGCCCACGACATAGCACTCCAGACCCAAGTGGTCTGCAGCCTCACTGATCTGGTGGAAAATCTCCTGATCCAGTATCTCTGCCAGTTCTTCGTCGGAGTATAGTTTCATCTTACCATTATCCTTTCGAGCGTGCAAAGGTACATTTTTTTTCACACATTTCCAAATTCTCATCCTTTTTCTTGCATAATTCATTTTTTTATATTATCTTTGCAGTCAGTTATTATTACCAGATTAAAAACAATTAAAACTAAAACAAACATGAAAAAGAGCCGTTTCGTATTGTCCCTCATCATCGCACTGATGAGCGTGACTTGTGCCTATGCCGAAGATTACAAGAGTATGGAACCTCTGAAGTTGGATACCCCAGAGATGAATCCCGAGTTAGTAGCATTGCCCGCCAATCCTTTCGACAGCCGGGAGTCAGTTTTTACACCTGCTGATCACCAAGGCATGGACTTCCGATTCTTCAAGCAGGTGACCACCCCCGGAGTGAAGCCTTATAAGTTTATGGACGACCTGACCTTCGTAGGTATCCCCATCTTCGCGGCTGGATGGATCATCAAGAGTGAAAAGGCTTCTTTCCGCCAAGATTACAACAACAAGCACACCAACACACGACTCATCACTAACTTCAAGACGGGCATTGATGACTATACACAGTTCTTTGGTCCCGTAATGACCGTAGGACTGAAACTCGGAGGCTATGAGGGTCGCAGCGACTGGCCACGACTATTGGCATCATCGGTGATGTCGTATGCTATCATGGCCGGATTCGTCAACGGCATCAAATATACGGCAAGTGAGATGCGCCCCGATGGCTCAACCGCCAACTCGTGGCCTTCAGGACATACGGCCACGTCGTTCGTGGGTGCTACCATCTTACATAAGGAGTACGGTCTTACGCGCTCACCTTGGTTCTCTGTGGCAGGCTACGGTGTGGCCACGGCGACAGGTGTCATGCGTATTCTGAACAATCGCCACTGGATCAGCGATGTGCTCTCCGGAGCCGGTATCGGTATCATGTCCACCGAACTGGGTTACGCCATCGGCGATCTGCTCTTCAAGGGCAAAGGGCTATTGCGCAACGATCTTGAAGGCTTCAGCGAGAATCCTTCATATTTCGCTATCTCCATGGGCATGAGCTTTGGATCCAAGAACCTCGACTTCGGATATAAAGACTTGAAGAATGCTGAGGATTTCGATGACGACGAATTGAATGAAAAAATCAATATAGACTTCCACACCGCCACATCAGTCGATGCTGAGGGCGCCTATTTCCTTAATAAATATTTAGGTATCGGCGGACGCCTGCGAGTAAGGGCCATGACCGCCAAGGGCTGGAGTGACTTTGTCGGCGATGCCATTAATGATCGTGCCGAGGCCACCCAGTTCATATTTGACATGTATAATGCTTGGTCGCCCACACCAGTCACTGAGCAGGAACTCCAGGCCAAGATGAAAGGTATGGTCACCGAAGAGGAGATCACGGTAGAAAGCGACCACCTCACGGAATTCTCAGCCAACGTAGGACTCTTCCTGAATCTCCCGTTGAGTAAACGTTTTTCATTGGGAACCAAGTTCTTAATTGGACGCACTATGACTCAGGAACTCGACATCAACGCTCACTACGCGGGAACGACAAAGGCGATGGATACTCATATCGAGATTGACAACAACGAGTTGACGAACCTTGAGTTGAGCAATATCCGTGATGGCAATCCCTACGATATGGAGTGGGACTATCTGACTTTGGGCGGCAACAACTCCACTACCTACGGCACAGGACTCTCGCTGACCTACAGATATAAGTCAAACTTCATGTGGAAGGTATTCGTAGATTATGACTACTCTAAGAAAACCTTCACACTGACCTACGATCCCCTGAGGTTTATGAAGGTGACTACGCCTGATCTGGGTTCTGTCTTCGAGATTGGAGGTTTTCCATTGGATGCCTATGTCTTTGAGCGCAAAAAGGAAATGCACTATATCACTATCGGTGGATCCTTCGCCGTCAGTTTCTAAAGGATGATGTTAAAAAGGATATTTTCGATCATCGTTGTCGGGCTGCTGATGGCAGGCTGCGGAAGCAGCGAGAAAGAACAGGCCAATCAACTACTGCAGGAAGCGTGTGAAAAATTTGAACATGGACAGTTCGATGAGGCAAGGGCCTATATCGACTCCCTGCGTAAGACTTTCCCCAATATCGTCGAAGCAAGGAAAGGAGCATTGAAACTGCATCAGGAGATAGAGTTGAAAGCAGCCCAAAAAGAGTTGGAGTGGACAGATAGTCTGTTACGGATTGCCAACCAAGAGTTGGAATCTATACAGGCGAAAGTAGAGGCTGACAAAGCCGCTCTGAAAGCCACACCAGAGGAACTGACACAACTGACACGTACGAGAATCTGGCGCGACTCCATCCGCACCCAATTTGAGACACTCGGTGCGAAAATACATTACATCCGCCAAAAACAAAAGGAAACAAAAGGCGAAAAGTGAAAAGAGGGAAGTGAAGGGTGAAAAGGTTTGCACATTATTAATAAATGTAAAGCAACAACAACTTTTCACCCTTCACTTCCCTCTTTTCACTTCTTTTTTGTAAATTTGCACCCGATTATGGCAAATTTGGAAAAAACAAACGCCCAATTCGAGAAAGCCATGGCTGAATGCCGTGCACTCTTCGAGAAAAAATTACACGACTATAAGGCTTCGTGGCGCATTCTGCGCCCCACAGCACTCACCGACCAACTCTTCATCAAGGCTAAACGAATCCGTTCACTGGAGATCAAGGGAGAAAGCAAGGTCGGTGAGGGCATCAGACCTGAATTCGTGGCGCTCATCAATTATGGCATCGTGGGACTCATCCAACTCAACAAAGGTTTCGCAGATATAGTGGACATCTCCAACGAGGAGGCCATGATGCTTTATGACAAATATGCCCGTGAGGCACTGGAACTGATGAAGCGCAAAAACCACGACTACGACGAGGCTTGGCGCTCGATGAGGATCAGTTCCTACACGGACTTTATTCTCACGAAGATTGAGCGCATCAAGGAAATCGAAAATCTGCAAGGCGAGACGCTCGTCTCAGAGGGAATCGATGCCAACTATATGGACATCATCAACTACGCGGTCTTTGGAGTAATTAAATTATCAGAGTGAGGAAAGCAGTCGTCAACATCTGCCGCCTGGTTCTTGCCGTGACGTTCATCCTATCAGGATTCGTCAAAGCTGTCGATCCGTTAGGCACACAGTACAAGATACAAGACTACCTGACGGCTTGGGGATTGGCACAGCACGTGCCAGACTTTATGTCACTCTCGGCATCTGTTGCACTCTCTGCCTTGGAGTTTATCCTCGGCATCTGTCTGCTCTTCGCTATCCGACGGAGATTAGTGTCGAGAATCGTCCTGATCATGCTGGTGGCCATGGTATTATTGACGTTCTGGTTGGCGCTGACAAACCCCATCACCGACTGTGGCTGCTTTGGCGATGCTATCGTACTCACCAACTGGCAGACTTTCATTAAGAATATGATTCTGTTGGCAGCGGCAGTAGTGGTCAGAAAGTATCCGTTGGAAATGCCACGTCTCATCAGTGAGTCGAATCAGTGGATTGTCCTGAACTACTCAGGGGTGTTTATCCTGCTCATCATTGCGGGTCGGAGTCTATACACCCTACCGCAGTTCGACTTCCGGCCCTACCACATAG
Organism: Prevotella sp.; assembly: GCA_017547605.1. GTDB lineage: Bacteria > Bacteroidota > Bacteroidia > Bacteroidales > Bacteroidaceae > Prevotella. The sequence continues at coordinate 4,079 of JAFYPG010000044.1, read as the reverse complement.
GTGCAGACCTCAGGGGAGGTTGGCAGCGGATGATGGAAGGAGAAGAGTCGCCATACGCAGAGTTCTTCATGGAACTCACTCACGATGGCGAGGACATTACGGAGACAGTCCTCAACGACAAAGGATATACCTTCTTGCTTGTCTCTCCCCATCTCGAGCAAGCCGACGACTCACAACTTGATGGCATGAACCAGTTATACGAGTACAGTCTCGACAACGGTTACCCTTTCTACTGTCTGACGGCAAGTACGGAACAGGCCATCAGCCGCTGGCGCGACATCACGGGAGCAGAATACCCATTCTGCAACACTGACGAGATCACCCTCAAGACGATGATCCGCTCAAATCCCGGATTGTTGTTGCTCAAAGATGGTAAGATTATCCGTAAGTGGAGCCACAATAATCTGCCTGACGAGTACGAACTGACAGGAAGACTGGAGAATACAGAACTTGGCAAGTTGCCCACTGATACCGTCACCAGCAAGATTCTGTGGATACTCACATGGTTCATCCTCCCATTGATGCTCCTCACAATAGCAGACCGTTTATGGGCATGGACAAAATGGGTCAGAACAAAAAAGACCAAAAAGACAAACATTCTTGACAATAATAACCCTTTAAATAAAGTACATAAAAAGATTATGAGAAAGAAAATTGTAGCAGGAAACTGGAAGATGAATATGAATCTCCAGGACGGTATTGCTCTTGCAAAAGAGCTGAATGAGACATTGAAGGCTGACAAGCCCAACTGTGGTGTAGTGATCTGCACACCATTTATCCACCTCGCTTCTATTGCACAGTTCCTCGACCAGGACATCATCGGTCTGGGTGCTGAAAACTGCGCAGACAAGGAGAAAGGTGCTTACACGGGTGAGGTATCAGCCGAGATGGTAAAGAGCACTGGTGCTCAGTACGTGATTCTTGGTCACTCTGAGCGTCGCGAGTACTACAAGGAGACTCCCGAGATCCTGAAGGAGAAGGTGATCCTTGCCCAGAAGAACGACCTGAAGGTCATCTTCTGCATTGGCGAGAGCAAGGAAGAACGCGAGGCTGGCAAGCAGAACGAGGTCGTGAAGGCAGAACTCGAAGGTTCCGTATTCAACCTCTCTGAGGAGGATTTCCGCAAGATCGTCATCGCCTACGAGCCCATCTGGGCCATCGGCACTGGTCTTACTGCTACCGCTGAACAGGCAGAGGAGATCCACGCTTACATCCGTAGCATTATTGCTGAGAAGTACGGCCAGGCCGTAGCCGATGACACGACCATCCTTTATGGTGGTTCCTGCAAGGCCAGCAACGCCCCTGAGTTGTTCGCAAAGCCTGACATCGACGGTGGTCTCATCGGCGGTGCTTCGTTGAAAGCAGCAGACTTCAAGGGTATCATCGACGCTTGGAAGAAGTGAGACGATTAGTTATCATATTGACATTGTGTGTCGGCTGTATTATCACAGCCGGCGCACAATCTACTTTCACACAACGGTTGCAGCAAAGCAACCAAGGTGAAGGGAAAGTCACCGTAAAACAGAGTAAGGAGATTGACAACCTCGTCAATGGGACATCTAACAATACCATCTCCTCTCCGACGGTGAACCGGAAACAGCAGGAAAAAGAGAAGACCAACGACCAGGCTACCGCGAAAGAAGTCAAGCCACTAAAAGCCCCGTCAGAAAAACTCGACTCCACCATTGTTTCCGACTCCACAGCAAACAACCAGAAAAAGGTGATGAAGGGCTATAAGATTAGCGGTTATCGCGTACAGGTGTTTGCTGGCGGCAACTCACGTAGCGACAGGATCAAAGCAGAAAAAACCGGCAGTGAAATCAAGTCACTATTCCCTGGCGTACCCGTCTATGTGCATTTCTACTCCCCGCGATGGGTATGCCGCATGGGCAACTATCGCAGTTATGAGGAAGCCCACGAGGTACTCAACCGCGTCAAGAACCTCGGTTATCAGTCGGCCATCATTGTCAAGGGAAAAATTACCGTACAATATCAATGAACCAGGACATAGACATACAGACCCATGACAACCACTCCTTCCGCGAAGGATTGGACGAATTGGCTGGGCACTACAAGGAAGTGCTCAGGTTGTTGGGTGAAGACACAGAGCGTGAAGGTCTTCTAAAGACTCCGATGCGCGTAGCCAAGGCGATGCAGGTGCTGACCCGTGGTTACCAGATGGATGCCCACAAAGTGCTCACCGACGCCCTGTTCAAAGAGGACTATTCGCAGATGGTCATTGTGAAAGACATTGATTTCTTCTCGCTCTGCGAGCACCATATGCTGCCTTTTTATGGCAAGGCTCACGTTGCTTACATCCCCAATGGCTACATTACTGGTCTATCGAAAATTGCCCGTGTGGTCGATATCTATGCACACCGCCTGCAGGTGCAGGAGCGCATGACCCAACAGATCAAGGATTGTATCCAAGAGACGCTCAAGCCTCTTGGTGTGATGGTCGTCATCGAGGCCAAGCACATGTGCATGCAGATGAGGGGCATCGAGAAGCAGAACAGCATCACCACCACCAGCGATTTCAGTGGTGCATTCAACCAAGCTAAGACCAGACAGGAATTTATGAATTTAATCCATAACAACCAAATTTAACCAAGATGAATCAGACAAACAACAGAATCAATTACAGCAGATCAAATGAGTCAATGCCTCAGGCTTTTATCCACAGCTGTTTAGGCAAACTACTCATGTTGGCAGGCATTCTCGTCGTTCTTCTGATCGTAGCCTATTTCACGGCTCCTAATGAGAAAGAGATGAGGGACGAGATCAATGACGACATCATGCAGTGTCTGGAGATGAACGACAGTATCCGAGGCGATCAGATCGATGACTTTGTTCACAACCTCGGCTTCATCTTCACCACAGCCGACTCTACGAAAGTTGGTGAGGAATGGCGCGAGGCTTTCGACAAGTACAACCATGTGGAAATCTACCGTCACACCTTCTTCACCACGGCGTATGTCTATAACAACGTCCTCACGGAAGGATCCAGGGTAGGTATCGGTGCCTTCGGTATCGTCATCCCCACCATGAATTTCAATGATTTCCTGTTGCGTGTAGGTCCGATGCACAAAGGTTATGACCAGAAACTAATCAGAACTGGCGTCATTCCTGACACTGACCTCGGCACGAATCCCAACATTCAGGAATACCACTACAGGCGTAATCCCGACGATTAACAAATTAACGCTCCGTCTTTAAGAAGGCGTTTACCTGATCCGCTATCTGGCGCATCCCTTTCACAGAAGGATGCCCAGATAGTTTATTGATACCAGTCAGTTCAATGACAGGTACACCATAATGGGCACAGATGGTTTTTACCGACTCATCTATCTCATCGCGCAGGTCATCGTTCAGAATAAAGAAAATCTCCGTATTGACATAGCGATCGGTCATCCACTGCAACATATGGGCAAGGGCTGGACGGAACTGATACATGTCACCCCATGTGATATTCTCATATTTATATTCACCTACAGGTGAGCCTGCCCAACTGTCGTTGGTCGCTCCAAAAACAAAGATAACGTCAGGCTGGCCGAGATTGTCCATACGGGTATTGAAGGAACGGGCACTGTAGTCATTACCGTCATAACCCGTATAGCTAACGGTGGCACCACTGTAGGAATTATTGATACAGAGCCGCCAGCCGTTCTCTTTGATCACCTGATGCCACCATGTCTGGCGCACATTCTTCACATCGGTCCTGGCCTCTGGATTCTGCGCATAGTACCACAGTTCGTTGGTGGCGGGTGTCATAAAACCCTCGTAGGTAGAGTACGAGTCACCCAGAATAGATACCGACTTCGTCTGAGCCGCAGCAGAAATAGTGAACAGGATTGTCAGAAGCAATAAAGATAGTTTTTTCATTTTGTTACTCGTTTTGTTACTCGTTTCTTAAAGAAAAGAAAAAGGACCTAAAAGATTCATTTCTTCCAAGTCCTTTATTCTGTTTATCTCACTTGCAGTAGCGGGAGCCGGGATTGAACCGGCGACCTCATGATTATGAATCATGCGCTCTAACCAGCTGAGCTATCCCGCCATCTTGCTGTTAAGCGGGTGCAAAG
>JAFYPG010000006.1 GCA_017547605.1 Prevotella sp. | reverse complement strand
GTGCTTTCCTGCTCGCTGTGAACAATGCTTATATCGCCTATAAGGCTACCCCTGACACTGATGTACAGACGGGTGCTTCTGCACAATACAAATAATGTTTCATCTTCAATGTTCAGTCTCCAATGAATTACATAAGTATCATTAAAAACGGAATTATCAAGGAGAACCCCACGTTCGTCCTGATGCTGGGTATGTGTCCGACGCTGGCCACGACCACCTCTGCCATTAACGGCATGTCGATGGGACTGGCCACGATGGCCGTGCTTATCTGTACCAATGTCGTGATCTCGTGTCTGAAGAGTGTTACCCCTGATAAGGTGCGCATCCCCGTGTTTATCGTCGTGATTGCCGCCTTTGTCACCATCCTGCAGTTGGTCATCAAGGCTTTCCTGCCGGATATCGACGCTGCCCTGGGCCTCTTCATCCCGTTAATTGTTGTAAACTGCGTGATTCTCGGACGTGCCGAGGGCTTTGCCTCCAAGCAGTCACCCATTGCCTCGTTGTTCGATGGCATTGGTATCGGACTGGGCTTTACGCTGGGTCTGACACTGCTGGGCATCTGCCGTGAGATTCTTGGTTCTGGCTCCGTCTTTGGCGTAGAATTGTGGCCTGAGACCTACGATATCCTGCTCTTTGTTCTGCCTCCGGGTGCCTTTATCACCCTCGGCTTCCTCATCGCGATTGTCAATAAACTGCGCAACGCTTAATGTTTAATCTTTAATGTATCATATTTCATGGAATACATACTTATATTTATCAGCGCCATCTTCGTGAACAACATTGTGTTGTCACAGTTTCTCGGCATCTGTCCGTTCTTAGGCGTATCCAAGAAGATTGACACCTCACTGGGTATGTCGGCCGCCGTCGCCTTCGTGCTGACGCTCGCCACCATCGTTACCTGGCTGGTACAGAAATATGTGCTCGATGCCTTCGGCCTGCAGTATCTGCAGACGATTGCCTTTATTCTGGTCATCGCCTCACTGGTGCAGATGGTGGAGATCATCTTGAAGAAGGTTTCTCCTGCGCTCTACCAGGCATTAGGCATCTTCCTGCCGCTGATCACGACCAACTGTGCCGTGCTGGGTGTGGCCATCCTCTGCATCCAGAAGGACTATGATCTCTTGCAGTCTGTGGTCTATGCCTTCTCGACGGCCATCGGCTTTGGCGTCGCCCTCACGGTCTTTGCAGGCATGCGCGAGCAACTCGAACTGGTGAAGATTCCCAAGGGCATGCAGGGCATGGCCATCGTGATGCTCTCTGCTGGTCTCCTGAGTCTCGCCTTCATGGGCTTCTCAGGTGTCGATGGCGGTCTGAAGACGCTCTTCGGCCTTGAATAAAACATATGATGGTGAATGACACTTTTCATTTTACCATCATATGCGTAACAGTCAAGAAATGAACAAAGAAAATGATGGTAAACCCATTTTTGCATCAAAAAAATGAGAGAAATTTCACACCGTGCCTGGCACACTGTGAGGTAGGATATTTAGGTATGGGCATAAAAAAGGCTCGCCGCTGCGAGCCAAACTTTGTTAACCTTAAATCTAATACTATGAAAAACACGATGCAAAAATAAGGATTATTTCCGAAACTTGCAAGAAAAACGACTATTATTTTTGCTTTTACCCCCAAAAATGGCCAAATTTTAGCAGTTTTTTACATTTCAGGTCATCAAGAACCCCTCTTATGGAAGAAAAATGGCAGAAAGTTTGATTGTTTACAAAATAATTCGTACTTTTGCATCATAATAGAATTCTAAAACAAATAAGTTCATGAAACAGACGATATTGGTAACTGGTGGTACGGGCTTTATCGGAAGCCATACAACCGTGGAACTACAGGAAGCAGGCTATGAGGTGGTAATCATCGATAATCTCTCGAACTCAAATGCAAACGTGATTGATGGTATTGAGAAGATCACGGGCATCCGTCCAGCCTTTGAGAAGGTGGATTGCTGCGACTTCGAGGCATTAGAGGGTATCTTCAAGAAATACCCAAAGATTGAGGGCATTATCCACTTCGCCGCCTCGAAGGCAGTGGGCGAGAGCGTGGAGAAACCATTGCTCTACTACCGTAACAACCTGATGAGTCTGATCAACCTGCTGGAGCTAATGCCTAAGTACGATGTGAAGGGTATCATCTTCTCATCAAGTTGCACCGTCTATGGTCAACCCGCGCAGGAGAACCTGCCCGTGACGGAGAACGCCCCCGTGCAGAAGGCGATGTCGCCCTACGGTAATACCAAGCAGATCAACGAGGAGATCATTCAGGACTATATCCACTCCGGCGCACCCATCAAGAGCGTCATCCTGAGATACTTCAACCCCATCGGTGCCCATCCATCAGCACTCATCGGCGAACTGCCCAACGGTGTGCCCATTAACTTGATTCCCTTCGTGACTCAAACGGCCATGGGTATCCGTCAGCAACTGAAGATCTTCGGCAATGACTATAACACGCCTGACAAGACCTGTATTCGCGACTATATCTATGTGGTGGATCTGGCAAAGGCTCACGTGAAGGCCATGGAGCGCGTGCTCGACAATCCAGAGAC
>JAFYPG010000043.1 GCA_017547605.1 Prevotella sp. | reverse complement strand
TTCCAGAAGGATGGCGACGATGATATCGTAAAGCGTTTCGGCTCATTCGCCCTGCTGTGGTTCGGCGATGGCATTCCCTCTGCTGAAGACATCGCCAACGGTAAGGTGAAGGGTAGTTTCAATTTCCCTGAAGGCTATCAGATCGGCTTCATGGTCAGAACCAACACCACCTGGGATGATTGCAGGAAGCAGGGCGAAGTGTATTGTGACGGTCGTATGAATGGCGACATCAACACCAACACGAACTACAACTTCAGCAGTTCAAAAATGGATGCAACTGACCCGCGTGCTGCCTGGCTGACTGTCAACAATAAGAGTATGCTCTGCTGGGAGTCGGGTACTGATAGTGACTTCAATGACATCATCATGGAGATCGAGGGTGGATTCACTGGTCCTACCCCTCCACCCTCTTTCAAGTACACCACTTATACCTTCTGTTTCGAGGATACTTACAACGGTGACTACGATATGAACGACGTGGTGATCAAGGCCAAAAGAAAGAATGCCACCACCATCGAGTATTCGATCCTGGCATGCGGTGCCTATGACGATCTGTACATCAAGAACATCAACGAGAAGGTCTCGAAGACAGAGGTGCATGAACTCCTCGGAGCAGAGCCCCAGACCTTTGTCAACACAGAGGAGAACGGTCAAAAATGTAATCCGTATGTGGTAACCATCACCGTCGATAAGGAATTCAGCATCCTTGACAAGCTTACCCAGCCTTATATCTATGATGCCACCAAGCACCACGAGATCCACGTGTCAGACTCAGGGGCTCCATACGCCATCGTGATTGCCAAGGCTTCTTTCCAGTATCCGTTGGAGAAAGTCCGCATCAGTGATGCTTATAGGTTTTTCAACACCTGGGCGGCAAATCATGAGAAAGAAAAGAAATGGTACAACCGTCCATATACAGATAAAGTCTATAATAAGTAATAATCCCGTGTTAGTTTATGGTAAAGTGTGCGAATTTGGGAAAATTTGCACACTTTTTTAATGAATATTGTACATGTTCTTAGAAAAAAGCAAGGTTATTCGGGATATATTTCCTAACTTTGCAGCAGTAAACGACAATTTGTGATGGAACTAGAGCTTTATCACCTGGTATTGATTCTGGCAGGGGCGGTCAATCTGCTCATTGCTGTGGCGCTGTTGCATGACAACGTCTATTTCAACAACTACGAGGTTTATCGCCGTGCCCGCATCTTCGTGGCGGTCAACTATGCCATCTTCGGCGTCGGTTTCCTGATTCATGCGTATTTCAGTTGGCGTACGTCGTGGCCTGAGGCCGCGTCGGCATTGAGCGTGAGCTACTTCCACAGCGGCGGTGTGCTCTTCGGCTGGAGTCATATCTCACTGATGCGTCCCGACTACGTGACGCGTCGGGTGGTCGTGCGCGACCTCTCGATCCTGGCAGTGGGTGTCGTGACCTATTGGACGTTCCTGGCCCCCTGGACCTTCGCCATCTTCTTTGTCCATGCCTCGTACATCGCCCTGATGTTCTACCGCACTTATTTTCAGGTGCGGCGCAACATTGAACGGATGCCCGCCGACAAGCAGTCGCCATCGTGGTGGACGGCCGAGGCGAAGCGCACCGTACTGGGATTCCATCATTCGTTTGTCATCGGCTGTCACCTGATCGTGCTCTTCGGTCTGGGCAGTATCGTGATTACCGCTGCCTTCCCCGAGGACGTCTGGCCCTACACGGTCCTGATGCTGTCGGGTATCGTCGTATTCTGCTTCATCTTCTATTCGCTGGTGGAGTATGGCAACGTGATCGATGCGGCCACCAATGCGACGGAGGATGCGAGTAAGGTAAAATAGAAAACAAATAACAACCAACATGATGAAGAAACTTATTTTGATGTTCGTAGGTGCGCTGCTGATGGTGGCGTGCGCTACACCAGAAGAGAGAGCTGCCCGTCAGGCTGAGAACCTGAAGATGGTGAAAGCCGCTGTGGGCAGTCAACAGTACAGGATTAACGTCAGTTCGATGACCCCGATGCGTGGTACAAGCACCAACGTGATGGGCCGCTGGTTGAAGATCGACGGCAATACCATTGATTGCTATCTGCCGTATGTGGGCCGCGACGATGCGCCTCACATGAAGACGCGTGCTGAGGTCAAGTCGGATGCCAAACTCGAATTCAAGGCCGAGGTAGAGAACTACAATTTGCAATATATGCCGAATAAGAAATGTGGAGTCATTACATTCACGACCAGTTATGGTGGGGATGACTACCAGTTCAATATCAATGTTGACAATTCGGGCCGCGCCCGCATCCGTGTTACTCCCAAGAGTCGCGACTTCATTGACTACGAGGGCAGTGTCAACGCACTGTAAAGAAGAAAAATGTAGAAAACAAAAGATTTTTGCGTAAATATTTGGTAGTTAACGGGAAAATGCTTACCTTTGCACCCGTTCAGCGGAATGAGAGGCTCGAAAGAGTCTCTCATTTCACATTTAAATGATAGTAGATGATAAATAAGGAAACGATTGAGACAGTGGTGGAAGAGTGGTTGAAGGACAACGACTATTTCCTGGTGGACATCATCTTTGCCGATGGTGACAGAATTGTGATTGAGATTGACCACGCCGACGGTGTGTGGATTGAGGATTGTGCCGAACTGAGCCGGTTCCTGCAGGAGCGTCTGGGTGACGAGCTTGGAGACTACGAACTGGAAGTGGGTAGTGCCGGACTGGGCCAGCCGTTCAAGGTGGCGCAGCAGTACATCAACCATATCGGTGATGCTGTAGAGGTGCTCGACCTTGAAGGAAAGAAGATTCAGGGTGTCTTGAAGGGCGTTGACGGTGTGAACTTTACCGTCACTGTGAAGGAGAAGCAGAAACAGGAAGGTAAGAAGCGCCCCGTGCTGGTGGAGGTCGATAGGACCTATGCGATGGATGGCGTCAAGTATGCGAAGTATCTGCTGGCCTTCAAATAAAGGAAAGAAAGTAAAAAGGTAAAAATAAAAATATAGAAATGGCAACAAAGAAAGATGCGAAAGGCCCCTCAATGATTGAGACCTTTCAGGAATTCAAAGAGACCAAGAACATCGACCGCACCACGCTGGTGAGTGTGCTCGAAGAGAGTTTCCGTAATGTCATTGCCAAGATGTTTGGCTCTGACGAGAACTTCGACGTGATCGTGAACCCTGACAAGGGTGACTTTGAGATCCACCGTAACCGTGTGGTGGTCGCTGACGGTGAGGTGCAGGACGAGAACAAGGAGATTGCCCTCAGCGAGGCTCAGAAGATCGAGCCAGACTATGAGGTGGGCGAGGAAGTGTCTGAGGAGGTGAACTTCCAGAAGTTCGGCCGCCGCGCTATCCTGAACCTGCGTCAGACACTGGCTTCAAAGATCCTCGAACTGGAGCACGACTCTCTCTATCAGAAGTATAAGGATAAGGTGAACACCGTGGTCAGCGGAGAGGTCTATCAGATCTGGAAGCGTGAGGTGCTGCTGATGGACGATGAGGGCAACGAACTCCATCTGCCGAAGGCTGAACAGATTCCATCGGACAACTACCATAAGGGTGAGACCGTGCGTGCCATCGTCAAGGAGGTGCAGAACGAGAACAACAATCCCCGCATCATCCTCTCCCGTACCAGTCCTGTGTTCCTGGAGCGTCTGTTGGAGGCTGAGGTGCCTGAGATCAACGATGGTCTGATCACTATCAAGAAGGTGGCCCGTATGCCGGGTGACCGTGCCAAGGTGGCCGTGGAGAGCTACGACGAGCGTATCGACCCGGTAGGAGCTTGTGTGGGTGTTAAGGGTAGCCGTGTGCATGGCAT
>JAFYPG010000042.1 GCA_017547605.1 Prevotella sp. | reverse complement strand
GAGCCGGCAAGACCACCGCTATGCACATGTTGACAGGTCTGAACCAGCCCACCAGCGGCACAGGCCGTGTGGCTGGCTTCGACATTCGCACGGAGCATGAACAGATCAAGAAACACATCGGCTATATGAGTCAGCGGTTCTCGCTCTATGAAGACCTGACCGTAGCGGAGAATATCCGACTGTTTGGTGGCATCTATGGGATGCAAGACGATGAGATTCGCACAAAGACGGATGCTCTTTTGAAGCAGTTGAAGTTTGAGGAGCACAAGAACGACTTGGTGGGTTCGCTGCCCCTTGGTTGGAAGCAGAAATTAGCCTTTTCTGTGTCTATCTTTCATGAGCCATCCATCGTATTTCTTGATGAGCCAACGGGAGGTGTGGATCCTGCTACGCGTCGCCAGTTCTGGGAACTCATCTACGATGCAGCTGCACGAGGCATCACCGTATTTGTTACCACTCACTATATGGACGAAGCAGAGTATTGCGACCGCATTTCGATTATGGTGGATGGCAAGATCAGTGCGATGGGAACGCCTGAGGAACTGAAACGGCGTTTTGATAAACCGGATATGGACGGTGTATTCACCTATCTGGCACGTCAGGCAACAAGATCTTCGGATTAATGGTCAATGTTCAATGAAATGAAACAGTTTATATCATTCGTCATCAAGGAAGCCAAGCACATCCTGCGCGACAAGCGTACGATGCTGATACTCTTCGGCATGCCCATCGTGATGATGCTTATCTTCGGCTTCGCCATCACCAACGACGTGAAGAATGTGCGTACGGTGGTGGTGACATCGCAGATGGACTATCAGACGCAGCAAGCCGTAGAGCGACTCGCTGCCTCGGAATACTTTACGATTGTCAAAACGGTAAACACGCCGAAAGATGCGGAATGGATGATCCGCAGTCAGAAGGCCGACCTCTCTATCATCTTTGCTAAGGATTTCGCCAGTAAGAAGAGTGGTGCGCAATTTATCGTTGATGGTAGCAATCCCAATATGGCGCAGCAATGGACGACTTACGCCCAGCAAGTTGTCGCAAATCCGAATGTGTCGCTAATCAGTCAGAAACTGCTCTATAATCCAAGGATGAAGTCGGCCTATAACTTTGTGCCTGCCATCATGGGCATGCTGTTGCTGTTGATTTGTGCGATGATGACCTCTGTAAGTATAGTAAAAGAAAAAGAGCGTGGCACGATGGAGGTGTTGCTCGTATCACCTATCAAACCGCTGATGATTATCGTGGCTAAAGTGGTGCCTTATCTATTGTTGGCATTAGTGATTCTGGCGGTAATACTACTCATGTCGGCTACCGTGCTCGATGTGCCGCTGCAGGGTGGCCTTGGGTGGATAATCGTCGTTTCGCTCATCTATATCCTGCTGGCGCTATCACTCGGTCTACTTATCTCGAATATTGCTCAGACGCAGTTCGTGGCCCTACTTGTCTCAGCGATGGTACTGTTGTTGCCTACAGTAATGCTCTCGGGTATGTTGTTTCCTGTGGAATCGATGCCTACCATTCTGCAATGTATATCGGCTGTCATTCCTCCACGTTACTATATCCAGGCCATGCGCAAACTGATGATTATGGGTGTGGGCATCCAGGATGTTTGGAAAGAGGTAGTGATTCTCGTCGGTATGACCGCCATGCTGCTTTCCATCTCGCTGAAGAAGTTCAACAAACGCTTAGAATAGGACAACATGACACTAAAGTATCTCATACAAAAGGAGTTCCTACAGATTCGGCGCAACTCGTTTATGCCGAAGATCATCTTCATCTTCCCCATCATGGTGATGTGCGTCATGCCGTGGGTGATGAATCAGGAGGTGAAGAATATCCGTGTGGATGTGGTGGATATGGATCGTACCACCCAATCGCAACAACTGGTGCATCAGGTGGAGGCCTCGAACTACTTTATCTTCAATGGGCAGAAAGCCACTTATCATGAAGCCATGAAGGACATCGAGACCTCAAAGGCTGATATCATCCTTGAAATCCGCGATGGTAAATATCTCATTGCAGCCAATGCTGTCAATGGTACGAAAGGCTCGATAGGCTCGGCGTATCTGAGTCAGATTGTCTCGTCGCGCCAGCCCGCTCGGCCCAACGGGACGCTTTCCTCAGAAAGAACTCTCAACTCTAAACTCTCAACTCTAAACTTATATAACAAGGGACAGAACTACAAGGTATTTATGATTCCCGCCTTGATGGGCATTCTGATGATGATGCTTTGTGGTTTCCTGCCTGCGCTGAACATCGTGGGCGAAAAAGAAAAGGGCACCATTGAACAAATCAATGTTACCCCTGTCTCCAAATGGTCGTTTATCTTGGCCAAGCTCATTCCTTATTGGATTATTGGGCTGTTGGTACTGACTGTTTGTCTCGTACTCTCGTGGCTCGTTTATGGCATCACCTGTCAGGGCCAGCTTGTATTAGTTTATCTGTTGGCCATCCTGCTGGCGCTCTTCTTCTCGTCGTTCGGCCTCATCGTCTCCAACTATAGCGACACCATGCAGCAGGCCATGCTCGTTATGTGGTTCTTTGTGGTGTGTCTGATGTTGCTCTCAGGTCTCTTTACTCCTGTGCGCTCTATGCCAGACTGGGCCTACATGACCACCTATATCAACCCCATGCACTATTTTGCCGATGCCATTCGCACCGTTTTCGTACGAGGCGGCAACTTCCAGAGCATAGCCCACCAAGTGTTCGCTCTGTTCTGCATCGCCTCAGTCATGGCTGTATGGGCTGTTCAGAGCTACAAGAAAAATAACTGAGCGTGGTTTCACAAAAAGCGTCACAATTTTCACTTTTTGCCGAAAACGTTTGTTTTGTTGCTATTTTACCTCTCCTTTGGTGGTGCTTTACTGTTTTCTATAGGGCTATCGTGCAGAAAGTGTTCGGAAGGCTGCGAGTAAGTGAGAGAAGAGTTGAACTTGTTTGAACTATTCCAAACGTGAGGCAGGCTCGACCGAAGGTCATTGTGTAGCGCTATCGTAGGGATATCCAAGCTATATCGTAGCATCGGCGTAGAGTAGGCGTAGCATAGGCCGAGCGTAGGCGTAGCAAGGGGGTAGCAAGGGAGATGGTAGGGACAAGCG
>JAFYPG010000041.1 GCA_017547605.1 Prevotella sp. | reverse complement strand
CCGATGCCATCGCTAAGCGCGATGAGATTTTGACGATGTATCTGCAATATGCTGAGCAGGCGAATAATTGGGACTTGGTCGATCTTTCTGTGCATAAGATCCTTGGGCACTGGTTGCTCCTGCCCACGAACCTGGGTGACAGGGATTATAAGATTAAACTGCTCGATGACCTTGCTGCCAGCCCTTGTCTCTGGAAGCAGCGCATGAGCATCGTCTGTTCGTGGAAGACCTCACAGCAGGGCGACCCATCGTGGTGCCTCCGCTATGCCGAGATCCACCTCCATCATCCCCACGACCTCATGCATAAGGCTGTCGGCTGGATGCTCCGTGAGATGGGCAAGCGCGTCTCTTTGGATCTCCTGCGTGACTTCCTCCGCCAGCATGCCCACGAGATGCCCCGTACCATGCTCCGCTATGCCATCGAAAAGATGTCCGACCGCGAGCGTCAAGAGTGGATGAGCCAATGAAAGACTACCCTGATAAGATGACGCCTGAGCAGGCGAGGACGTTTAAAGACGATGTGCTGAACATTGTCAGCCAGATACCTTGTGGCTACGTCACTACTTATGGCCATATTGCAGCCTTGGCAGGCTGGCCAAGTCACTCGCGGATGGTAGGCCGCACATTGCGTTATACTCCTGGAGCAGAGTTGTTGCCCTGTCATCGTGTGGTGAATAACGCTGGTCGCACCGCCCCTGGTTGGAGCCGCCAGCGTCCGTTGCTGGAGTCCGAAGGCGTTACCTTCAAGCCCAACGGTCATGTAGATATGCAGCACCACCTATGGGAGCCAGAAAGGTGGTCGTAACGTGTTATTTGATGGCATCCTGAATCACTAGTCCAGCAAGCATGAATCCGAAGATTGCCGTGATATGAGCAAGCGTGCCATTGATCTGGGCTTTCGACGAGCACCATTCGTGGTTCAGCAATGTGGGATCGCCAGGACCGTTCTTGGCTTTTGGACACATACATTGCTCAGTGCCACAAGTGGCATTGTGACCTTTGTTCTCTAACAACTCATCAGAATAGACGCACAGGAACTTGCGTTTGGGGTACTGACCATCGCGCTTAAAGCGCTTGCGCAAGGCACGGGCCAGAGGGTCGCCCTGCACCTTCCAGAATTCTGCAATTTTGATGAGCGTGGGGTCGAGTTTCAGGGCGGCACCCATCGATGAGAAGAACTTCGCATCAGTCTGTGTCGCCATCAGGATGAGTAGTGCCTTATCTTTCAGCGAGTCGATGGCGTCGATGATATAGTCGTAACTGCCGATATCGAAACTCTCAGCGGTCTCAGCCGTGAAGATCTGTTGTAAGGCTGTGATCTCAGCTGAGGGGTTGATACTGAGCAAGCGCTCCTTCAATGCATCCACCTTCACCTGTCCAACGGTCTTCGAGGTGGCCATCAGTTGGCGGTTGATATTGGTGATGCACACGCGGTCGGAATCAACAATCGTGAGGTGACGGATGCCTGAACGTATCAGACTCTCTGCACACCACGAGCCAACGCCGCCCACACCGAAGATAATTACGCGTTTCTCATTGATGCGGCTCATCGCCTCATCGCCCAATAGAAGTTCCGACCTACGGAATATGGCTTGTCCTGATGCCATCTGCTTATTCAATGGTGGCCACCACTTCTATCTCAACTAACGCACCTTTTGGCAAGGATTTAGCGGCAACGGCAGAGCGGGCAGGGTAGGGCTCTGCAAAGAACTCAGCATAGACGGCGTTCATATCGGCAAAATCGGCCATGTCAGCGAGGAAGACAGTGGTCTTGACAACATTGTTCATGCTGAGGCCTGCCTTCTCAAGAATGGCCTTAATGTTAGTGAGCGACTGACGGGTCTGTTCCTTGATGCCACCCTCGACAAATGTGCCTGTAGCGGGGTCGATGGGTATCTGACCAGAGGTATAGACGAGATTCCCAACTTGGATGGCCTGACTATAAGGCCCGATGGCAGCAGGTGCCTGCTTGGTACTGATAACTTTCATACGTTTATTCTGTTTGACGGTTGCAAAGGTAGTGATTTTTCTCAGATTTCCCATAGCATGATGGACTCTTTTTCGCAAAATACCGCAGTCGTGGTATTCCGATCACGATATAAAGTTACTCTTTCTTAGAGTAAATACAAACTCCAGACCACCTTGATTGGACATGTGGGCGGTGATGGTGCCGCCATGCAACAAGACGGCGTTCTTTACGATGGCAAGTCCTAAACCAGTGCCCCCCATCTGTCGGCTGCGACTCTTATCAATACGATAAAAGCGTTCGAAGATGCGAGGCAGGTGCTCTGAAGCGATGCCGACGCCATTATCGCTGAAGTGGAATACCCAGCTGTCGTCTGTCTGTTCGGCGCTGATATGAATATTGGTTCCTTCGCCGGCATAGTTGATGGCGTTGTCAACGAGGTTGCGGAAGATGCTATAGATGAGCGAGAGGTTGCCTTGAATGATGATGTCCTGAGGCAGACAGTTGTCAAGCGTCATATGGTGTTTCTCAAGAGTAATGGCGGTTTCCTGTACAATGTCAGCCACGATTTCCGATACGTCCGTGCGTTCCATCGTCAGTTGGTGGGCAGCATAGTCCATACGATTCAGTGTCGAGATATCCTGTAGCAGAGCCGTTAGGCGACGGGCCTGTGCATTGGTACGCTGAATGAACTGCCGTTGTGTCTCGTTGTTCATCTGCGGGTCGTCGAGGATGGTGTCAGTGTAGCCGAGGATGCTGGCTACTGGGGTTTTTAGCTCATGGGCGATGTTCTGCGTCAGTTCACGGCGCATCTGATTTTCTTTGGTGGCCTGCTCACGACTGATACGTTCGTCCATGTGGCGAGCATAGTGGTGGAGTAATAAGGCTAATCCCATCATGACTACGATCGAGAACATCAGCAGATGCCAGTCGCTGACCTCGTCAAAAGGCTTCAAGAACTTTCGGTCGTAGTCCTCAAATAAAATAAATATCAACGCATAGACGGCAAACACCACCATCACGCTGATATACATCTTACGGCCTTCACTCAAATGCTTCATATATTATTCCCGTATTATCCTTCAAATACATAGCCGAATCCTTGTCGGCTGACGATATAACTGCCATACCTGCCTATCTTTTTACGCATACGTGTAATGTTCACGTCAACCGTGCGATCGCTGACCACCACGTTTTCGGGCCATACGGCATCGAATATCTGTTGGCGTGAAAACACCTGTCCGCGATGCTGTAAGAGCAGTCCCAGCAGTTCAAACTCGGTCTTGGTGAGGCTCACGCTCTCACCATCCACCGTTGTCGTCTTATTGCCGAGGTCGAGTACAAGACCTTCGAAGGTGATATGGCTTTCTTTTACTTCACGCTTCTGACTTCTC
This sequence comes from Prevotella sp., assembly GCA_017547605.1. Taxonomy (GTDB): domain Bacteria; phylum Bacteroidota; class Bacteroidia; order Bacteroidales; family Bacteroidaceae; genus Prevotella. The sequence continues at coordinate 5,083 of JAFYPG010000041.1, read as the reverse complement.
GCAAGTACAGCCTTCACTCTGGCCACTACCTCACGGATGGAGAAAGGCTTCGTCACATAGTCGTCGGCTCCCAGTCCGAAGCCTTGTAGTGTATCGTCCTCTGTGTCCTTTGCGGTTAGGAAAATAATCGGCAACGTGTTTGTCACAGGCTGACTCTTGAGCCTTTCTGCCAGTTCGAAGCCCGACATGCCGGGCATCATTACGTCGAGTATGAGCAAATCATATTGCGACGGATCTTTCTCCAATGCTTCCTCACCTGAATATGCTGCCTCGACCTGAAAGCCTGCTGCCTCTAAGTTGTAGAGCAGAATCTCGCATAAGTCCTGCTCGTCATCCACTACAAGAATTCTTTTTTGCTTCATACTGGCTGCAAATATAAGAAAATGCTTCCAATATTGCAAATTTTATCGCCCAAATCTCGCTTCCACGACATTGACCACGTAGTCGCCCAGTTTCTCGCACTCATTGATGAGGTCGATGTATATGGTGCCGATGACGTAGTCGTACTTGCGCTCGTTCACGGCACGTATGTTTTCATTCCTCAGCCGCTGGCGCATCTGGTTGATGTCGTTCTCTATGCGGAAGGTCTCGCGGTAGTCATGCTCGTAGCGGTGGCCGGACATTACGATATTCATATGTGTGAGGGCATCATCGCAGAGCGACATCATGGCCTGTAGTTGGATACGCAGAACGGATGTGAAGTATTTACCAGACTCCTGCTGGCGGTTCAGCGTGCGAGCTAAGTTGTAGCAGGCATCGCCTATTGATTCTAACTCGCCCACCTCGCGCAGCATCTGGCGTACCTTCCCTTTCGTCTTGTCTGAGAGGTGGTCCTCGCTCACCTGTTCTAGGAAACGGGCAATCTCAATCTCCATGTGGTCGGCATAGTCCTCCTGCTGCTCTATCTGAGTGTACAGTTGTTCGAATCTGGTTTTATTCTGTTCTTCCATCAACTTTCGTACCATGCCGAACATGTTCTGTACGCGCTTACCAAACTGTGCCGTTTCCTTCTGTGCCTGTAGGACGGAAATCTCTGGCGTTTGCATCAGGTTGGCCTGAATATACTGAAGACGGAATTGCTCCTGCTCCATTTGTTGCTTCTCAGGCAACAGCCAGCACACTACACGCTCCATCTGAGGAATCAGCCCTATTAGTATGGTAGTGTTGATCACATTAAAGCAGGTGTGGAACATCGCCAGCACCACAGGAAGGAGCGTCGCCTGACCGCCTATCGCAGGATTGTAGCCCACCAGTCGGCACACCATATCGACGAAGGGATAGAACACACACAGCATCCACATGACACCGAACACATTGAATAGCAGGTGGGCCAGTGCTGCCCTTCGTGCCTGTGTATTGGCCCCAAGGGCTGCAAGATTAGCCGTCGCCGTGGTGCCGATGTTCTCACCCATCACTAAGGCAATGCCTAAATAGATAGGCAGTACACCCGTGGAACAGAGCAGGATGGTGATGGCCATGACTGCTGATGACGACTGCACGATACAGGTAATGAGCGTTCCAATGCCCAGGAAGGCGAGAATCGTCCAATAGCTGTTGGTGTCGAACGAGGTAAAGAACCGGACTACACCTTCATTATGCCCTAAGTCCATCTCTTTGCCAGTTGTGCTGAGCATTACCAGCGACAGAAACATAAAGGCGACGCCGAAGAGGAAGTCGCCAACGATGCGGTGCTTCTTTTTATAAATGAGTATCATGCCTATCATGAACGCGGGGAACACGATATTTGTTAAATCAACGTTGTAGCCCAGCGACATGATCCAGGCCGTCAGCGTAGTGCCTATATTGGCACCCATAATCACGCTGATGGCTTGTGAGAGTGTCAGCAGACCAGCCGATACAAAAGATACGGTCATCACCGTTGTGGCTGACGAGGATTGAATGGCACAGGTTGCGAATGTACCTGTCAACACGCCCGTCAGTCTGTTTGTAGTCATCCTTGCTAAGATGTGTCGCAACTGCGGTCCGGCCATCTTCTGAAGGGCCTCACTCATCATCTTCATACCATAGATAAGAAGTCCCAGTGCGCCTAGCAGATTCAGCGACATCATTACATAATTTTGCGTTGTTTCCATTTGTTTTCTCTAATTGATTTTCTTCTTGCCGCAAAGATACTGCTATTTGGCGATGACGCAAAATAAATCCTGTTACAATATGGTTACGTAACAGGATTGTAACATAGAATTTAAATGGGGTGATCAGAAGACGTTAGGCCATATTCAAGCCTTTTATTTCATTTTTTGTTAAATAAGGCTGCATATATATGAAATAACAATGAATTATGAGTACCTTTGCAGAAAAATATGGATAGGAGTAAATTTTCTACCTCAAATATGTCTTGGAAACTAAAATATCGCTGTAAGGCTTGCGGCTATGAAGCCGAGGTATATGAGGGACGAGGTTTGTTCCGTCAACACATTACGCCTGTCCTTTGCCCTGACTGCAAAACCATCCAGAACATTGTCGTGGGTGGTATTATTGCCGACGTGGCACCCTCATACAGAAGCGAGGTCGGCCGTTTGTGTCTGCAATGCGGCAGTGACAACATCCGTATATGGGATATGAAGACTTGTCCTAAGTGTCAGGGGATGATGGAAGATACTGGCGAAAAGGAGTTTTGGACATAATTCGCCAGAGCATAACGCGACCCCAACAACACTAGGACACTATCGACGAGAACTATTCGTTTCGTGACTTGTACGCATCTTCGTAGCCCGTCAGTGCGGAGAAGGGTGCAAACTGAGCCGCACGATTCCACATCGACATCTGTGGATGACGTTTCGAGACGTGATGCGGCAAGTTAATGATATCGTCGTAATTATCCGTCATGCCTTATGTCCTCCTATTTGCTTGTTGCGCTCCTTGGCCGTTGCCCCCTCTTCAAAGTTCAGACCTCTGAGGATGGCATTCTTTCCGAAGCGTTGCTTGATTTTCAATTGTGTCTCCTGTATCCTCCGCTCCTTGTCATATCGTGCTTGTTCCTCCTGGCGCTGCTTTTCCAAAGCCTCGTAGTCTGTGAAGAGATCGAGTTGCTGAGGAGCACTTTCTGGTATTATTGATGTCTCTGATACTACGTGGTTCGTCGTCAGGTTGAGCCTGCGAATGAGCAGATCAGGATTCACACAACGCTTATAAAGCTCAACAACACCTTCCATGATAAGTCGAGAGGACGATGTCGGCTTCTCTAAATTGAAGGTGCCATGAGCGTGCTTTGGTACGAGTTTACCGTAGTAGTTAGCAGTAATCTCACCATGATATTTTGCACGAATCTCAGGGCGTGTCAAGCACTCTGTATCGTACCCCACAGTCAGTACCAGTTGGTCCGTCACCAACCGCTTTGCTACTAATTCGAGTGCCATTCCCTCTGCCATTTCCTGTATCACTACGCGTGCTTTCTTCCAAGTGTAAGGCTCTTGTAATACCTGACCACTACTGAAACTGTTTGTCTCTGGTTTATAAGCCTTTACAACTTCCATCGTACAGGGTTCCCAGCCCCAGGCATGGTCAATCAACAATTCCGCATTCACGCCAAAGAGCCGATACAACAGTTCCTCATTTTGTTCTGAGAGACGTGCTAACTTGCCCATCGTATCGATACCATACAGGGCTAGTTTCTCTGCAATGCCTCTGCCTACGCGCCAGAACTTCGTAATGGGCCGATAATCCCATAGTTGCTGCCGATATGACATCTCATCCAACTCAGCAATGCGGACTCCGTCCTTGTCCGGTGGCATTTTCTTGGCCACAATATCCATCGCCACCTTACAGAGATACATGTTTGTGTCCATGCCTGCCGTTGCCGTAATCCCCGTCTGTGAGAGTACATCACGAATCATCTTTATCGCCAGTTCATGAGCCGTCAGCTTGTAACTGCCAAGGTAGGCTGTTACATCCATGATGACCTCGTCGATACTATACACATGGATATCTTCTGGTGCAATGTATTTCAGGTAGATGCTGTATATTTTTGAGCTGACTTCAATGTAGTGGGCCATCTGTGGAGGCGCAATAATAAAGTCAACCCCTCGTGCCTTCTGTTTCACCTCGAACAGTCGTGGACGACCTCCGATGCCGTATGCTTTCAGCGACGGTGACACTGCCAGACAGATGGTTTTATCCGTCCTTGATTCATCTGCCACCACGAGGTTTGTGGTCAGCGGATCAAGTCCCCTGTCCACACACTCCACTGATGCGTAGAATGATTTCAGGTCGATGGCAATATATGCGCGCTGCTGTTCTGGCATGTTACTAATGATTCTCAAATTTGGTCACAAATATACATATTATTTTTCAGAATTCATCCCAAATGCCTCACTATTATTCAAATTATTTGGTATTTTGCTCATTTTGCACTACCTTTGCAGCCGCAATGAGCAAAAATATCAAGGATTACGAGATTATGGCCCCTGTGGGCTCGCGCGAATCGTTGGCAGCAGCCATCCAGGCGGGTGCCGACAGTATCTACTTTGGCATCGAGAAACTGAACATGCGGGCACACTCTGCCTCTACGTTCACCATCGACGACCTGAAGGAGATCGCTGCCACCTGCAATGAGCATGGTATCAAGAGTTACTTGACGGTGAACACGATCATCTATGGCGAGGATATCCCCCTGATGCACGAGATCATCGATGCCGCCAAGGAGGCTGGCATCTCGGCTGTGATCGCCAGCGACGTGGCCGTGATGACCTATTGCAACAGGGTGGGACAGGAGGTGCACCTCTCCACACAGCTGAACATCTCGAATATCGAGGCCCTGCGCTTCTATGCACAGTTTGCCGATGTCGTGGTCTTGGCGCGTGAACTCAATATGGAGCAGGTGGCAGACATCTTCCGTCAGGTGGAGGCTGAGCATATCTGTGGTCCTTCAGGCGAGCAGATCCGCATCGAGATGTTCTGTCATGGTGCCCTCTGCATGGCCATCAGTGGCAAGTGCTATATGAGTCTCCACGCTGCCAATCGCAGTGCCAACCGTGGCGAGTGCATCCAGGTGTGCCGTCGCAGTTATACGGCTACGGACAACGAGACGGGCTATCAACTCGATATCGACAATAAGTATATCATG
>JAFYPG010000040.1 GCA_017547605.1 Prevotella sp. | reverse complement strand
CCACACTGGAAATAAAAAATCTTACGTGAGGGATAGGCGGGATGGGTGGGTTAAAAATTTGATAAGACAACTATATACGTATGCGCGCGTAAGAGAGGTTCCAATTCTCGAGAGAATTCATCCAATTGGTGGCTCCGTAGAAAAATTTGGAGGCCCCGTAGAAAAATTTGGAGCCTCTAAATTTTTCTGTAGAGGCTCCAAATTTTCCTATAGTGGCTACTTTCTATGCTATGGTGCTGAGTATCTCGGAAAGGGTGGGGTGTATATGCACCATATCGGCAAGTTCATGGATGGTGGTACGCTTGCACATCAGAACACTCACCTCCTGTACGATATCGGCGGCGTGCGCGCCGTACGCATGACAGCCGAGGATGAGACCGTCGTCTGGTGAAACGAAGAGCTTCAGCATACCTTCCGTCTCGCCCATGGCGAGCGCCTTGCCATTGGCGCGCCAGAAAGATTTCCTGCACTCATAGGCGATGCCCTGTTCTTTCAGTTGGTCCTCCGTAGGACCGACACAGGCAGCCTCGGGCTCCGTAAAGATGGCGGCAGGCATGATGTCGAAGCGGATGCCGTCGCTCTTGCCGAGGATATGGTTCACAGCCCTGACGGCCTGCATCTCAGCGGCATGGGCAAGCATCTGACGACCGTTCACATCGCCAATGGCGTAGATACCCTTGACGGTGGTTTCAAAGTTGTCATCGACGGTGATGCCTTTACGCTCGTCGTAGTCAAAGCCAACGTTGGCAAAGTCGGACTGGATGCGGGGCTTACGGCCTGTCGCCATGAGGATCACGTCGGCATCGATGTCGGTGAGTGACTGTACGGCGGTTTTCATCTTAAAGGTGATACCCTGTTTCTCCAGATACTTACGCAGACGTTTGGCAATATCGCTGTCAAGGGCGGGCAGGCATTCTTTCAAGTATTCGATGACCGTCACCTCGGAACCGAAGCGGTGGAACACACTGGCGAACTCCATGCCGATGACACCTGCACCGATGATGCAGAGGCGCTTGGGGAGGCTGTCGAGGTTAAGGAGTCCCGTGGAATCGACGACGCGGGAATCGGCCGTGATGCCTTCGATGGGAAGCCATTTTGTCTCGGAGCCCGTGGCGATGATGATGTTCGGGGCTGTGTAGGTTTCATTGGCGGAGAGAATCCCATGATTCCCGAATCGCGCTTGCTCGCGGACGAGGGTGATGTTGGGATGAGAGAGGATGCCCTCCACTCCCTGACGGAGTTGGGGAATGACCATTGCCATACGTTCGCGGGCCTCGGCAAAGGAGGCCGAGTGCACATAGGTCTTCGTGGGGATACAGCCGACATTCAGGCATGTGCCACCCACCTCGCTGCCCTCGAAGATTACAACTTTCAGGCCCTGTTTGGCGGCATATTCAGCGGCGCGGTAGCCTCCAGGGCCCGCACCGATGACGATGAGATCAGAATTATTCATAATTAGAAATTGGAAATGAGGAATTAGAAATTATGATTTGTCTGACAACAGTTGGCGGAAGGTAACTACAGGATGCTTGGCGGCGAGGACATCATCCACACGGCCGATGGGTGTCGTGTGGGGTGCGGACTTCACCAGTTCGGGATCGGTCTTGGCCTCCTCGGCAATCTGGCGCATCACGGCAATGAAACCATCGAGTGTTTCTTTACTTTCGTTCTCCGTCGGCTCGATCATCAGACTCTCGTGGAAGAGCAGGGGGAAGTAGATCGTAGGTGCATGATAGCCATAGTCGAGCAGGCGCTTGGCCACATCCATCGTGGTGACACCTGTACTCTTGTCCTTCAGGCCGTCGAACACGAACTCATGACAGCAGATGGTGTCGATGGGTAGTTCATAGACATCCTTCAGACTCTCCTTGATATAGTTGGCATTGAGCGTAGCCAAAGGACCTACCTCTTTGATATGTTCGCGTCCCAGTGAGAGGATATAGGCATAGGCACGCATCATCACACCGTAGTTGCCGTGATAGGGCGATACCACGGGGAAATATTCCTGCAAGCCCTCGCGCACACCCACGGGACCACTGCCAGGACCGCCACCGCCATGAGGCGTGGAGAAGGTCTTGTGCAGGTTGATGTGCATCACGTCGAAGCCCATGTCACCAGGGCGACAGGCACCCAGCATGGGGTTCAGGTTGGCACCGTCGTAATACATCAGGCCACCGCAGTCGTGGATGAGTTTGGCAATCTCTGGGATGCGCGTCTCAAAGAGCCCAAGGGTATTGGGGTTAGTCATCATCATGGCTGCAATCTCCGTACCCTGTTCTGCGACGATACGCTGGAGGTCATCGAAATCGACCGTGCCGTCAGCCAACGACTTCACCTCGATGATCTCTAAACCGCAGACGGCTGCTGAGGCGGGGTTTGTACCGTGGGCACTGTCGGGCACGATCACCTTCTTACGGGCCATATCACCATGCGTGCGGTGATAGTTGTCGATGGTCATCAGACCCGTCAACTCACCATGTGCACCAGCGTACGGCTTAAATGTGAAGTAAGCCAGACCCGTCAGTTCGCAAAGCGATTTCTCCAAAAGTGTTACTAATGCCAAGGCACCCTTCGTGGTATTGGCAGGCTGCTGAGGATGCAGGTTCTGGAACTGCGGTAGGGCGGCCATCTCCTCATTGATCTTGGGATTGTACTTCATCGTACAGGAGCCGAGGGGGTAGAAGCCCGTATCCACACCGAAGTTATTATTGGATAGGTTCGTGTAATGGCGTACCACCGTCAGTTCGTCGCACTCAGGCAACTGTGCCTCCTCCATGCGCTGCATCGAAGCAGGTATCTCGTAATCACCAAAATGATTCTTTGGCAGACTGTAGCCTTTACGACCCTCCTTCGAGAGTTCGAAGATCAGATTTCCATATAGTCGATTATTCATAAGGCAGCAATCTTGACGAGGTTATCAATTTCTTCTTTCGTACGTTTCTCGGTGACGGCAAAGAGGATGCCGTCGGCGAACTTCACACCACCTAAGAAACCAGCGTCGATAAAACGCTGATAGAGGGTGTCGATGTCACCGTCGTACTTCACATAGAACTCATTGAAGAAGGGCTGGTCATAGACTAATGAGAAACGGCCAGTCTTTTGGAGTTCGTCACAGAGATAATGGGCACCTGCGTAGGAGAGTTGGGCGGCCTCCTTCATACCCTGTTTTCCCATCAGCGACAGATAGATCGTGACGAAGAGAGCCATCAGACTTTGGTTAGAACAGATGTTCGAGGTGGCCTTCTGGCGGCGGATATGCTGTTCACGCGCCTGAAGTGTCAATACAAAGGCGCGCTGGTCGCGATTGTCCTTCGTCATACCGACGATACGGCCAGGCATCTTACGGATGAGTTTCTCCGTACAGCACATATAACCCACGTACGGACCACCGAAAAGCATGGGGATGCCTAAGCTCTGGCCGTCGCCTACGGCGATGTCGGCACCCCACTCACCCGGGGTCTTCAGCACGGCGAGGTCAGCGGCAACACTGTCCATGATGAAGAGGGCCTTCTGGTCGTGACAGGCCTCGGCGAATCCCGTATAGTCCTCGACGATGCCATAGACGTTAGGCTGCTGTACCATCACACCGGCCACACCACCCTGGGCGAGCTTCGCCTTCAGGTCGTCGATGTCAGTTATACCATCCTTCGTATCAATAGTCACCAGTTCGATGCCCTGATGCAGAGCGTAAGTATCGAGCACTTCACGGGTCTTGGGATTCAGTGCATCGGAGACCAGTACCTTGTTCACTTTCTTGCCAGCGGCCACGGCCATCATCATGGCTTCGGCAGCGGCGGTGGTGCCGTCGTACATCGAGGCATTGGAGATGTCCATGCCAGTGAGTTCGGCCATCATACTCTGATACTCAAAGATATAATGGAGCGTGCCCTGTGAGATCTCGGCCTGATACGGGGTGTAGGAGGTGAGGAACTCGGAACGCTGCAGCAGATTCGGAATGACTGACGGGGTATAATGGTCATAGACACCATAGCCCGCGAAACAGGTGAGTTGCTCGTTCTGCGAGCCCAGTTTCGCGAAGGTATCACGCACCTCCATCTCACTCATCTCCGATGGAATCTGGTAGTCGCCTCGGAAGCGGATGTTCTCAGGGATCTGGGCATAGAGTCCGTCGAGCGACGTCACGCCCGCCTTCTCCATCATCACCTGCAGATCCTCCTGAGTATGGGGAAAGTATTTATACATTAAACATTAAAGATTAAACATTAAACATTAATGTTCTTTGGCGCAGAAGGCTTCGTAGGCGGCAGCGTTCATCAATGCGTCGAGTTCGCTCTTGTCACTGAGGGAAACCTTGATGATCCAGTTCTCAAAGGCATCCTCGTTGATGAGTTCGGGCTGATCCTCCAGGGCCTCGTTGATCTCTACCACCGTACCGCTGACGGGGGAATACAGGTCGCTGGCAGCCTTCACGCTCTCCACAGCACCGAACTCCTCGCCAGCCTCTACTTCGTCATCCACCTCGGGCATATCCACATACACCACGTTACCCAGGGCATTCTGGGCATAGTCCGTAATACCGATAAAACCAAAATCACCTTCTACTCTTACGTATTCGTGCGACTCCGAGTAGTAGAGTCCTTCAATTACTTTTGCCATAGTTTTATTTGTTTTTAGTTTTACTTTTTTACCTTTTTACTTTTTGTAGCTCTTGTTATAGAACTGTTTCTTCACCACCTTGCCAGGGAAGACCTTCTTGCGGATCTGGATCTGTACCTCGGTGTCGAGTTTGGCGTAGGCGGCATCGATGAGTGCCATGCACACGCTCTTATCCGACGAGAGGGTATGATAACCCGTCGTCACCTCACCGATGGCTTCGCCGTCCATATTCAGAACGGTGTAACCATGCCGGGGAATGGCCTTGTCGAAGAGTTCGATACCCACCAGTTTCTTGGTGGGGCCCTCTGCTTTCTGTTTAGCCAATGCCTCCTTGCCAATAAACTCAGGTTTGTCGAGCTTGACAAACATACCTAAGCCCGCCATGATGGGGGTGATCTCCTCTGAAAGTTCGTCGCCATAGAGCGGCAGTCCCACCTCGAAGCGCAGGGTGTCGCGACAGCCGAGTCCGCAGGCCTGTACGCCAGCGGCGATCAGTTTGTCCCAACAGTCGTTGATAAAGGTGTGTGAGCCATAGATCTCGAAACCGTCCTCACCCGTATAGCCGGTACGGGAGATGATGACATCTCCAATCGTTTTGCAGGTGTAAAACGTCAGTTCGCTGCACGCAAGCCCTAACACCCGCTCCATGACATCCTCTGATTCCGGGCCTTGAACGGCGATCTGACCGTAGTAGTCGCTGCGGTTCTGCAGGTCGATGTCGAAGCCTGCAGCGTTTTCCTGCATCCAAGCCCAGTCCTTGTCGATATTGGCGGCGTTGATCACGAGGAAGAAGTCGTTTTCGCCCATCTTATAGACGAGCAGGTCATCGACGGTGCCGCCGTTCTCGTAGCACATCATACCATAGTAGATCTTGCCTATGGGTGCCCCTGCGATGTCGTTCGTAAAGATATGCTGCACATAACGCTCGGCATCCTTACCCTTCACCGTCACCTCACCCATGTGAGAGACATCGAACAGTCCGACATGCTCGCGCACGGCCGTGTGTTCCGGAGCAATACCTGCATTCTGATACAGCAGAGGCATGTCGAAGCCTCCGAACTCTACCATCATAGCACCTAACGACAGGTGCTTGTCATACAGACAGGTGCGTTTGGTTTTCTTTTCCAGTTCTTGTTTGATAGCCATAGTTTTTAGTCATTTTATTGATATGTTCTATTTCTTCTGTTGTCAACATTCGTTCGCCGTTGCAGAGGGTCTCGCGGATGAGTGTTTTTATTTCCTCGAGACTCAACGACGTGTGGTCCTTCAGGAGGGTGATTCTTTGGCGGACGCTCTGGATGCCTTTCGCCTCCAGTTTCTCGGGCCCCGGCGTGATGGCGTTCAGCATGTGTTGCATGTTCGTGTCGTAGAGCATCGTACTGTGGACGATACTACGTCCGGGCAATTGATAGAACGCTGTGCCACAGACCTTCCGGTCGCCGATCATGATGTCGTTATGACTGGTACCCGTGGCTTCGATGCCCAGTTTGCGCAGCACCAGCAGGATCATCTGGACAAATCTGTTGAAGGTAAACCCTACGTTGTCGCCGTCGGTGATGTACGACAGCATCAGGTTGTCCATGTCGGCATACACGCAACCGCCTCCGCTCTTCCTGTGGACGATCTGGATGTCGTGCTCACGACAGTAGTCGATGTTCACCTCGTTCTCCACCACCTGGTTGCGTCCGTAGATTACCGTGGGTTTCACCTGCCACATGAAGAAGCAGTCGGGTTCGTCCATATGTTTCGCCACGTATTCCTCCATCGTCAAATAGAAGGTTAGCGGACGTATCTCCTTGAATGGCAGGGCGATATATTTCATATCTTATTGCTCTGCGGCCTGCAGGAACTTCAGTTCTGCCTCCAGCATCTCCAGTTTCGGCATGGGGAAACCTGCCTCACGGGCAATCTGGATGGGACGGCTGTAGATATAGTGGATCTCCATCGGTCGATGGAAGTCGTAATCGAGTTTCATCGACGGGGAGTAGGGCGTCATGTTGTCCGTCATCTCGATCATCTTGTCGATAAACGCCTCGTCGAGGCCAGTAATGCCCAGATGGCGGGCAGCCCCCACGACCTCCCCCATGAGGTCACGAATGAGTTGACGGGTGGCGGGGTTCTTCAACAACAGATCGGTCTGCGTGTTCAGGGCCACTGTCATCCCGTTGAACGGCATGTTCCACACGGCCTTCTTCCAACGGGCTTCATCATAGGGAACAGAGCCCGCCTGGATACCGGCATTGATAAAGTCATTCAGGATAGCAGTAAAAACGCTCTCATCCTTACAGGAGTAGTTGGCGAGATTGATGCTGCCATAGCACTGATGATTCACACGACCAGGCTCCGTCTTGGCAGAACAGATGAAAGCAAGACCAGCTACGAGTTGGACCTGGGGAAACATCTTCTGCACATCGGCTTCTACCCCAATGCCATTTTGTATCAGTAGCACAACCGTATGTTCCTGAAGCAATGGTGGCAAGAGATCAGCGAGCAGATGATTATTGGTGGTTTTCAGGCCCACAATCACGACATCGCACTTCGGCATGTCTGTCGGGTACTGATACACATTTACGTGGTCGAGATGGAAAGATCCGTCGCAGGAATCCACCTGCATGCCACGCTCTTTTACAAACTGATAATCACTATGCGACAAGAAATGAACCTCTTGTCCGCTATATGCCAGTTTGCAGCCATAAAAGCCGCCTATAGCGCCTGTACCTACTATTCCGTATCTCATCAAGGATGATTTTTCTGCAAAAATACGAAGAATCTCACAAACCCCAAACATTTTTGCATAAAAACTTTGTATTTTACCAATTTTGGCGTATCTTTGCACGCATAAACAATTTAAAGTGGATAAAAAAGAATTAACACTACTGAATGGGATCAAGTCCCCAGAGGACCTTAGACACCTAGAGGTAGATCAGTTGCCACAGCTCTGTGATGAGCTACGACAAGATATTGTGGAAGAGGTAGCAGTGAACCCTGGTCATCTTGCATCGAGCCTCGGTGTGGCAGAGATTACCGTTGCCCTTCATTATGTCTATAATACACCCGAAGACCGTATTGTGTGGGACGTAGGCCATCAGGCTTACGGCCATAAGATCCTGACAGGACGGCGTGAGCGTTTCTGTACTAACCGTAAGTTGGGCGGTATCAAACCCTTCCCATCCCCTACGGAGAGTGAATATGACACGTTTGCCTGCGGGCATGCGAGCAACTCCGTGTCAGCAGCGTTAGGCATGGCTGTCGCTGCGAAATTGGAGGGGAAGACCGACCGCCATGTGGTGGCCGTCATCGGTGACGGAGCCCTGTCGGGAGGTCTGGCCTTCGAGGGACTGAACAACGTCTCCTCGTCGCCTAACGACCTGCTCATCATCCTCAACGACAACAATATGTCGATTGACCGTTCGGTGGGTGGCATGAAACAGTACCTGCTGAACCTGAGCACCAATGAAACCTATAATGCCATGCGCTTCCGGGTATCTCGTTGGATGAACCGCAATGGTCTGCTTAATGATGACAGGAAGAACGGTATCATCCGCCTGTCAAACGCCCTGAAGAGCGCCATCTCTCATCAGCAGAACATCTTCGAGGGTATGAATATCCGCTACTTCGGACCGTTCGATGGTCATAACGTAAAGGAACTGGTGCGCATTCTGAAGCAGATCAAGGACATGAAAGGTCCGAAGTTGCTGCACCTGCATACCCAGAAAGGTCATGGCTATGCCCCGGCAGAAAAGGATGTCACCGTCTGGCACGCACCGGGTAAGTTCAACCCAGACACAGGCGAACGCATCGTCGATAACGACCCGAACAAACCACAGAAATACCAGGATGTCTTCGGACATACTCTTTTGGAACTGGCGAAGCAGAACCCGAAGATCGTCGGTGTGACACCCGCCATGCCCTCTGGCTGTTCCATGAACATTATGATGAAGGAGATGCCGGAGCGCACCTTCGACGTGGGTATCGCGGAGGGACATGCCGTCACCTTCTCAGGTGGAATGGCCAAGGACGGACTGCTGCCTTTCTGTAATATCTATAGTGCTTTCTCGCAGCGTGCCTTCGATAATATCATTCACGATGTGGCCTTGTTGAACCTGAACGTGGTGTTCTGTTTCGACCGTGCCGGGCTTGTCGGCGAGGATGGACCGACGCACCATGGTGCTTTCGACCTGGCCGCGCTGCGTCCCATCCCGAACCTGGTCATCTCGTCACCTATGGACGAGCATGAGTTAAGGCGGCTGATGTTTACGGCCCAGTTGCCAGATCAGGGACCGTTCGTGATCCGTTACCCTCGTGGTGGTGGTGTGTTGCAGGACTGGTGCTGTCCTCTCGAGGAGGTTCCGGTGGGTAAGGGTAGAATGCTGCATGATGGTACTGATGTCGCTGTCCTGAGCATCGGTCCGATAGGCAATAACGTGACAGACGCCATCGCTAAGATAGGCGACAGTATCAGTGTGGCTCACTACGACATGCGTTTCCTGAAACCGATTGACGAGGAGATTCTCAAGGAGGTCGGACAGAAGTTCAAGCGTGTCATCACTGTGGAGAATGGCGTGAAGAAAGGTGGACTTGGCTCGGCTGTCCTGGAATGGATGAACGACCACGGTTATCAGCCGAAAGTGGTACGTCTGGGTCTTCCTGATGAGTTTGTCGAGCACGGTACGGTCGATGAACTGCAAGATATTGTAGGTATCGGTATGGACGGTATCATCAAAGCGATCAAAGAGATATGAAGATTGTAATTGTCGGTGCAGGTGCCGTAGGTACTCATCTGTCAAAGTTGTTGTCGCGCGAGCATCAGGACTGTGTACTGATCGATGGTGACGAGGAGCGGCTGGGCACGCTGAGTGAGTATGACGTGATGACCTATCAGGCCTCGCCAACGAGCATCCAGGCTTTGAAGGAGGCTGGGGTAGAACATGCAGACCTGTTTGTTGGTGTGACCCCTGAGGAGAGTACCAATCTGAATGCCTGTATCCTGGCCCATGCCCTTGGTGCGAAGAAAACCGTGGCTCGCATTGACAACTACGAATATCTCTCTCCGGAACATCAGGCTTTTTTCAAGAACCTCGGCGTAGATTCGTTGATTTATCCGGAGGTGTTGGCTGCCATCGATATCACCAATGGCTTGAAGTTGTCGTGGGTGCGCCAGCGGTGGGATGTACACGACGGTGCCCTCATCCTGCTTGGCATCAAACTGCGTGAAGCGGCGGAGATCCTGAACCAGCCGTTACGTAACCTCTGCGGTCCCGACGACCCCTATCATGTGGTGGCCATCAAGCGTAACGGTGATACGCTCATACCTGGTGGTATGGATGAGTTGCGCGTGAATGACCTCGTCTATTTCATGACTACCAAGGAGTATATCCCCTATATCCGTAAGATCGTCGGCAAGGAGCACTATACTGATGTGAAGAACGTCATTATCATGGGTGGTGGTAAGACGGCTGTCCGTGCGGCCCTGACTATCCCCAATTATATGAGCGTGAAGATCATCGAGAAGGATGCCCAGCGTTGTGAAAAACTGAATGAGTTGCTGGAGAAGGATGAAGCGATGGTCATCCACGGTGACGGCCGCGACTTAGGACTGCTTGAGGAGGAAGGTATCAGGAACACGCAGGCCTTCGTGGCCCTAACGGGCAATGCGGAGACCAATATCCTGGCCTGTCTGACGGCCAAGAAACTCGGGGTGAGAAAGACCGTGGCCATGGTGGAGAACCTCGACTACGTATCGATGGCCGAGAGTCTGGACATCGGTACCATTATCAACAAGAAGACCATCGCTGCCAGCCATATCTTCCAGATGATGCTCGATGCTGACGTGGAGAACCTGCGTTCGCTGATGCTCGTGGATGCGGAGGTGGCAGAGTTTACGGCGTCTGAGGGCTCGAAGGTGACAAAGAAACCCGTGAAGGACCTGGGTTTGCCCTTCGGAGCGACCATCGGTGGTCTGGTGCGCAAAGGTGTTGGTATGCTTGTCAACGGAAACTCACAGATCCAGGCTGGTGATTCCGTCATGGTGTTCTGTCATGAGCAGAAACTGAACAATATAGAGAAATTCTTCAAAAAGAACACGATATGGTAAATTTCCGTATCATCAGCAAGATCATCGGGTCGCTGCTGTTCATCGAAGCCTTTTTCATGGCCTGGTGTGCAGTGATGTCCTTCTACTTTAACGAGGACGACCAGATCGCGTTTCTGATGTCGCTGTTGATCACTCTTGGATGCGGATTCCTTTTCCTTTTCATGGGCAGAAACGCCAATAACTCGCTGAGTCGCCGAGATGCCTATCTGTTGGTAACGGCTGTGTGGCTCATTTTCTCGCTCTTCGGCATCTTCCCTTTTATGATTCATGGCAGCATCACGAATCTGACGGATGCTTATTTCGAGAGCATCTCGGGCTTTACCACTACGGGAGCCACCATCCTTGACGATGTGGAGTGCCTGCCCCATGGCATCTTGTTCTGGCGATCATTGATGCAGTGGATAGGTGGTTTGGGAATCCTGTTCTTTACCATTGCCATTCTCCCCTCGCTCGTTAGTGGTAGCGTGAGGGTGTTCGCAGCGGAGGCCACAGGACCCATCAAAGCCAAGATGCACCCACGTCTTTCGACAACAGCGAAGTGGATCTGGAGCATCTACCTCATGTTGACTCTTGGTTGTGGTGTTTCATTCTGGTTAGCGGGTATGAACTGGTACGAGGCGTTGAACTACTCCATGACGACCACGGCCACAGGTGGTTTCGCCATCCACAACGAGAGTACGGAGTACTTCCACTCTGCTTCTATTGACTATATCTCAATTACCTTCCAGTTCCTGTCGGGTATCAACTTCACCTTATTATATATATGTATCTTTAAGGGGAAGATCAGTGCCCTTTTCCGCAACTCAGAACTAAAACTCTATCTCAGTGTGGTAGTAGGAGCGACGCTATGGATTATGTACCTGCTGTTTACACGTATGGACTACGACATGGAGAAGTCGTTCCGGTGTGCCCTGTTCCAGGTGGTATCGTTTATAACCACAACAGGTATGTTTAATGTTGATGCAGGAACCTGGCCTCATATCACGTGGGTAATACTTGGTGTCGTGATGTATCTGGGAGCCTGTGCAGGCAGCACGAGTGGTGGCTTTAAATGCATCAGGGGTGTGATGTTACTGAAGGTGATACGCAATAACTTTCGACAGATTCTGCATCCGAATGCCGTCCTCCCTGTGAAGATCAACGGAATCAGCATACCGCAGTCGAAACTCGTAGCACTATTTGCCTTCTTCACGCTGACGATGCTCATGACTCTGGTCACTGCTACCATCATGATTATAGCAGGCATTGACAATACCAACGCCATTACCATTGCCCTGAGTTGCGTGAGTAATGTGGGGCCAACGCTGGGTACCCAGATTGGGCCTGTCATGTCATGGGCGATGTTGCCAGACTACATCAAGTGGATCCTCTGTCCGCTGATGCTCATGGGACGTCTTGAGATCATGACGGTGCTTGTGCTGTTTACGCGCAGTTTCTGGAAGGAAAACTGATAAAGGTAAAAAGAAAAAACTACTAAAAACAATGTACAAATTTGAACCGCTGTTAAAGCAGACACTTTGGGGAGGTGACAAGATAATCCCCTTCAAACATTTAGACACACAGATGGAGCGCGTTGGCGAGAGTTGGGAGATCTCAGGCGTCAACGGTAGCGAGACCATCGTGGCCAATGGCCAAAACAAGGGTAAAAGCCTTAACCAACTGGTACGCGAGCAGAAGGAACAACTCGTGGGCAAAGAGAACTATGAGCGCTTTGGCGATGAGTTTCCGTTGCTCATCAAGTTTATCGATGCCTGTCAGGATCTCAGTATCCAAGTACATCCTGACGACGAGACAGCCCATCGTCTTGGTAAGTCTCGTGGCAAGACGGAGATGTGGTATTGTCTGGAATCAGCCTCTGGTGCTCATCTCTTTAATGGTCTGAAGAAGAAGATCACTCCTGAGGAGTATCAGGAGATGGTGGAGAATGACACCATCGTCGAGGCTCTGGCCAGTTATGAGGTACATGAGGGCGACGTGTTTTTTATCCCTGCAGGGCGTATCCATGCCATCGGAGCAGGGTGCTTTGTGACGGAGATCCAGCAGACCTCCGATGTTACCTTCCGTATCTACGACTATAAGCGTAAGGATAAGGACGGCAATTGCCGTGAACTCCATACCAAGGAGGCTGCCGAGAGTATTGACTATACCGTATTACCGAACTACCGTGCTGGTTACGAGCCTAAAAAGGATGAGGGCGTGCAGTTGGTAGAGTGTCCTTATTTCACGACAGCCGTCTATGACCTGACGGAGCCGATGACGCTCGACTACTCAGACCTCGATTCGTTTGTCATCCTGATTGCTGTCAAAGGCGGGGGAACGCTCACCGCTGACGGTGATACCGTGACATTCCAGAAGGGTGATACCATCCTTCTGCCCGCCACGACAGACGAGGTGAAGGTTGAGGGGACGGTCAGGTTCCTAGAGACTTACATCTAAATAATTCCGGATATCCTCCTGCACGCGGCGGAACTGCTCGGACATCATATAGCCGTTGTTCTTCTTGAGCATCACCTTGATATCCTGCAACGAGTTCTCGTAGCACGTCATCTCGTTGGATTTCTGCGTCTTGTGGGCTGTGGCGTGGTAGATCTCGTTCTCCCGTTCCTGGCGGAGCAGGTTGCAGACCTTCGACATGATCGGCGACACAATGGTGTCGAACAGATGATGCCCTTGGATATAGAGATAGGTGGTCTGCGGGGTTACGCCCAGTGCTTTGATATCGTCTTTTGTCGCCAGATACTCCTCCTTGGCATCAGGGAACTGCCGTTGCAGGTCATTGATCTTCGTATGCACCTTCCGCTTCAGATTAGCAATCGACGGCTCTGGATGCTGCACGTTGAAGCCCCCGGGATCGGCGATGCGATTGAATTCGGTGATGCTGAACTTCTGATGATTGCCGTTGCGGTAGAACATGACCGACCAGACGAACAGGGGGAAGATGGCCTCGCTGAACAGTCGGAAATATTCGCGGAAGTCGAAGATGCGGTGGTCGTTGAGCGTCACTGAGACACAGACATTATGCAGCGACGGGGCATAGCATTGGTAGTTCTCGATGGCATAGACATAGGTATGGAAGACGTATGGGCTGTCCAATACCCGCTTCGACTGGCCCGTGCGCCCTTGGATCATGTAGTCGTAGTCGGCATCCACGCAGGCAATCATGTCCTTGCCGAGTGGTTCCCCCTCGAGGAAGTTCATCAGCACCGACTTCTTACCGCGCGTCAGGGTCATCTTCGACGGCAGCATCACCTCGAAATAGCGCTTATCGTTCTCAAACTCCGAGAGTACCGTACGCCAGAAATAGATATCGTCGTAACTCTCGACATAGGCAACGATCCTATGTCGGGCTTTCTTTGAGGTCATGGCGTTGGCCGCCTCGAAATACTTGCTGTTGAGATTATCCTTCAGCCTGTTGGGCATAATGCTGCATTATGAATGATGCATGATGCATTAAAGGGTAATGTCACTGACCTCCGTCACACTGTCCATCCAGCCGTTCATCACCACGGCGGGCGAGTGGGTAGTCAGGATAATCTGTACGTTGGGGTTCAGTTCGATGCAGAGATCGATGAGTCGCTTCTGCCACTCGATATGGAGCGACACCTCCGGTTCGTCCATAAAGAGCACATAGGGTTGGTTGTCTTCCACGAGCACTGTCAGCAGGATGGCCAGGATCTGTTTCTCTCCGCTCGACAACTGGTAGGGCACCAGTGTCTCACCGATCTGTGAGAAACGGATCTCGTTCTCGGTGCGTACGATCTTTTTGCCCGTCTCAGAGAACAGGTCATCGACGATGTCCTGGAAGCGTTTCTTCTTTTCTGACAGTTGTTGGGCAGCATCGGTATTGCCTGTCTGCAGTTCAGCGATGATGCGGTTGCCGATGTTCACCTGATAGTCAAGATACTTGCGCTGCAGGTGGAACAACTGGAAATCGAGGGCGGAACGGATGCGCGTATCCACCATGTTCAGTGTCTCATTATCGAGCAGGGGGGAGTCGAGTGAACGGATGATGTCGAAGCGGATATGCGTAGCGTCGGCGGGTTCCAGATCGATGTGTACACCCTTCAGCAGGTGGTTGATGACATCACCGTTGGTGTTCACGCTCTTCACCACCTTGTTCAGGATGGTACTCTTACCCATGCCGTTGATGCCACTCAGGATATTCACCTGACGGTTCAAGTCCCAGATGACATGCTTCTTCCCGCTCCATAGCGAGTCGATCTCAATGCGTTTGATATAGTCTGCGTACTTCGCCATAGGCTTTAGTCTTTTTAGTTATTCTTGTCGCGCCTTGAACTCCGGTCTTGTCTCGCCCGGGTGCCAGAAGTCGAGCAGCGCAATATCGAAGATCAGGTTGCTGTAGCCTGGGATGGAAGACTTTGACGAGGAACCATAACCCAGATGATAGGGAATATGCACGCGCCAACGATCGCCACGGTGCATCTGCATCAGTGCCGTGGTGAAACCACTTACCAGGGCACCCGTGCAGAATTGTGTCATGTCGGCCGTCCGCCAGCTGAAGTCGCCTGAATAACTCTGGTCGAACACATAGCCGTCAGGATATGATGTTGTGGGAATCAGCCTCCCCCTGTATGCTACCCACACACTATCGGTGAACAACGGGCTCTCAGTTCCAGTGCCTTCCTCCAGCACCTCCACATAGATATAGTCGTTGCTCGTGCCTCCCGTCGTCTGGTCCTTCGTATAGCACTTGATCTTCCGCAGTGCACTGTTGTTGGACCACTGGTTGACGACTGCGTCGTTGCGCTCCTGCCAGTTGGCATACTCGTCCTCTTCCGAGTCATCAGAACTGCACGCTGATACTATTCCCATCAGAGGAAACAGTATCAGTGCCAGCAATATGTATTTCAGTTCTTTCATCTCTTAGAGTTTCTTCAGCAGACTTGCGATGCTCACCTTGTCCTCGATGATGCCATTCAGCGCCTCGATCTTCACGCGCTCCTGCTCCATGGTGTCGCGGAAACGCAGGGTAACGCAACCGTCTGTCAGTGTGTCGTGATCGACGGTGACGCAGTACGGTGTACCGATGGCATCCTGACGACGATAGCGCTTGCCGATAGAGTCCTTCTCGTCGTACTGGCAATTGAAGTGGAACTTCAGGCTGTCGATGATCTCGCGGGCCTTCTCGGGCAGACCGTCCTTCTTCACCAGCGGCATCACGGCGCACTTCACAGGAGCCAGGGCGGCAGGCAACTTCAGCACCACGCGGGTCTCGCCGTTCTCCAGTTTCTCCTCCTCGTAAGCGTGACACATAATGCTCAGGAACATACGATCCACACCGATCGACGTCTCGATGACGTATGGGGTATAACTCTCGTTGGTCTGAGGATCGAAGTATTTGATGCTCTTGCCAGAATATTTCTCATGCTGAGAGAGGTCGAAGTTCGTACGGCTGTGGATACCCTCCACCTCCTTGAAGCCGAACGGCATCTTGAACTCGATATCGGTAGCAGCGTTGGCATAGTGAGCCAGTTTGTCATGGTCGTGGAAACGATAGTTCTCAGCACCGAAGCCCAGGGCCTGGTGCCACTTCATACGGGTCTCCTTCCACTTGGGGAACCACTCCAGTTCCGTGCCGGGCTGTACGAAGAACTGCATCTCCATCTGCTCGAATTCCCTCATACGGAAGATGAACTGACGGGCCACGATCTCATTACGGAAAGCCTTACCGATCTGGGCGATACCGAAGGGGATCTTCATACGGCCGGTCTTCTGCACGTTCAGGTAGTTCACGAAGATACCCTGAGCCGTCTCGGGACGCAGGTAGATCTTCATCGAAGCATCTGCTGAGGCGCCCATCTCCGTGGAGAACATCAGGTTGAACTGGCGCACGTCGGTCCAGTTCCTGGTTCCGCTGATGTGGCAGACGATCTCCTCGTCCAGAATAATCTGCTTCAGTTCGTCAAGATCGGGACCCTGCATGGCGGCTGCGTAGCGGGCGTGGAGGGCGTCGCGCTTCTCCTTGGTCTCCTTCACGCGCTCACTGGTCTCCAGATACTTAGCCTCGTCGAAGCTATCGCCGAAACGCTTGCGGGCCTTCTCGACCTCCTTCTGGATCTTCTCGTCGTACTTGGCAATCTGGTCTTCGATCAGTACGTCAGCGCGATAGCGCTTCTTAGAGTCACGGTTGTCGATGAGGGGATCGTTGAAGGCATCTACGTGTCCAGAGGCCTTCCATATCGTCGGGTGCATGAAGATGGCGCTGTCGATACCCACGATGTTCTCGTGCAGCATCGTCATGGCCTTCCACCAGTACTGCTTGATATTATTCTTCAACTCCACGCCGTTCTGACCGTAGTCATACACAGCGCCTAAACCGTCGTAGATTTCACTGGAGGGAAACACAAAGCCATACTCCTTACAGTGGCTCACGATCTTCTTAAATACATCTTCCTGTGCCATATTTTTGTTTTTTTACCTTTTTACTTTTATACCTTATTATATAATTTGGGTGCAAAGGTACTAAATAATCGTCGAAAAACAAAGAATTTAGCAACTTTTATACCCCTTTTTCGCCTTAGTGCGACAGATTTTGAAAGGTATAAAATGACAGTCGTAGAATAACGGCACATGTCGCATACACTTCAGATGAAAAACAAAAAAATAGTAGGAACGAGGTAAAATCCGTTGTAACTTTGGTGTTTTTCTAAAATTTAGTGGCCCT